>JAUIHU010000610.1 GCA_030432175.1 Verrucomicrobiia bacterium
GCAAAGCCCGTTCACAAGCTTCTCCCGTTGAAGCGCTGGCAGCAGTCACCCCACTTTTCAGGGCTGAGTCCATCATCGCTGATCCGATTACTGAAGTGGTCTCAATGAAAAACGAAAGAATCAGACTTTTGGATCCCGTTGATTCATGGATTTTCGCCAGGATTTCAGAAAGAGAGACGATTCCCGGTGGTTCTGATTTGGCCTCAAATCGAACCAGGCTGGCATAGGATCCGTGTGCTGTATAATCCACCAACGAACTGACACTCGGCGCATAGGAATCATCCGCGACATTGAAGTCAGGAGTCCTCGATCCGTCGGTTGGCTGATAAAAGGCAGCTCCTCCCGCCGCTAAAAAGAGTCCGTAGCGATCCTTGCAATCTTCAAAATTCACACCAAATGCGCCCAGGCCAAAACCCATGGTAGAGTCTGGAAATTCTCGGTTGGTCGCATCTGAAGGTTCAAATCCGCCCTGAACCCACTTTTCAACAGAGCCACCCCAGAATCCAGTCATTTTTGATCCAGGATGTTTTTCAAAAATTTGAAAAATAGCCCTGTCAGACTCCAATCTCTTTGGCTCGCTGGTTACTTTCCGTATCGGAACGATTTCAGCTTGAGGCAAATTAAACAAATCCTGCATCCCGGCCATTTCGAGCACCGATCTCACAGGAGCAGAGATTCGTGTGATGATGAAAGATCCTCCATTGGCGGACATGCCTTTGAAGCCCTGCAAAAAAACACGGATCCCGGCAGAGCTTAAAAAGTCCACCTTGGACAAATCCAACTGGAGTTGACTGATTCCGCCCTGAACAGCTTGATCGACGGCTGTCGAAAGCTTTTCGGACCAGTATCCGTCAATTCTTCCCTGGACCTGCAACTCCAGAACTCCTTCTTCGATAGTATTACTGGTGATTTCCATTGGATGGCGCTGGCTGTAGATGGCTTTTCGGGATTTACCCCTCAAAACGCAAATCTTCGCTGATGATCGAATCCGATCCGTAACCCGGATTTTCTTACCGGCAACCAAAGTGGTTGGTTCTAAAAATTCATAATACGGAATTGATTCCACCGGATTTCAACCGTTTCCGCCTCACACGTCAAGTTTTACCCTGAGAAGAAGTAAAAAACGTGAATTTGAATACGTCGAAAAAACCATCGAATTATTATCATTTTTCCAATCTTTGTTTTTTTTAAATACAAACGTCATTTTTCAGTTGATCAGCTTGGGTAATTCCACTAATAAGATTCCTGACCCTTAAAAATCCAAATCAAATATTCATGAAAGCGCCTGGCATTTATTGTCTCAAAGGCTTCTTTGTGGTCGCAATGTGTAACATTGTGAGCGTTAACGCGCAGGAATCCGCATTCACCCCACCTTCGGGTGGATGGGATTACCTTTACGGAGGAGATCAGCTGATTGTAGGAGCAGCAGACAGTGGTTTTTCGTCCCTGGACGGGACGTGGAGCCACGACAACGGTTCGGACGAATGGGACGGATCGGAGATAGGAGGAACAACAGGACCAGGAAATTCTCCTGGTGGTGTCAGTCAAGTCACGGACGGTGACCTTCAATATATTCGTATTCAGGATACGGGTGATCCAAGAGACTATGGTTATTCGGACCCGGGAAGTAACCGAAAGATATATTTCGGCCATGACATGAGTCTGAATGGAGCTTCCCCAACAGTGCTTGATGGAGGAGTGACATTGACTTTTCGCGCCAGAATTCCAACACCGGCTGCGGGAGGTCCGCTGGATCCGTTACATCGTGACGGGCAACAGGATGCTGGCGTGCAGGATTATCCGGAAGATGGTGATGGATATGTGACCAGTGATGGAGGTAAAGGGAACTTCGTTATCAAACAAGATAGTGGTGGAGCCATTGCATTCTCACTGACTCAGTTATCCGATACCAACGGAGGAAACCCAACCTCGGGCTTGGCAAATTTTGCTGGTTTGACGATGAATGAATTCAACGGGAACCAGGTCAGCGGTAGTGTAAACTTTGGTCAGGGAAGCGCCACCAACCTGGTGGAGTTTGATCCAACAGAATGGCATGAAATGTGGATCGTTCTGCGTGAGGATCAGTCTGACATCGGAACTCACCAGGGATTTATCTACAAGGATGGAGACACCACCCCTCAAGTATTCCGTATCACTGCCGGCACAGGCAGTGATTACAGTGGATTCAGCTATCTGGCGATTGGCGCCACAGCAACTCCGCAGAATGCAGCGCTGGACATCGACTTTGTCGGCTACAAACTGGGAGCCCATTTTCCAGAAGGAGCTGGTTTGCCACCCGATATTCGAGATTTGTCTCCTGAAACTGGTAAAATCATGCACGCGGCAGCAGATGGTATTTCCTTTACAGCGATCACGGAAATCCCGGGACAATCCATTCCAGAAAACGGTATTACTCTGATGTTGAATGGGGAGGATGTTACGAGTTCCCTGACAATAACGGGAGATGAAACGTCGCGTTCTGTCTCTTATGATGGGTTGCAGTCCAATCGGGTTTATAACGGAGAACTGACCATTACTGACCAGGATGGAAACTCAGTTGAGAATCCGATTTTCTTCGATACCTATGCTCCTGACAACTTTGTTTTTGAAGCGGAAGACTTCAATTTCGATGGTGGGCAATTTATTGATAATCCAGTCCCAAGCTTCGACGACTTCGACAATTCTTACGTCGATAAGGGAGCTGTAAACGGAACCCAGGACATTGATTACAATGAATTAGCTCCAGACGATGGAGACAAAATCTGGCGAATCCCTTCCGGCGCCAATCTGCCTCAGACCGCTGAATCTCCTGATTTCCTGAGACAGAAGTATATTGACACTGGAATTGATCCAAATACTGGAGATCCAGATGTTCCTGACTACATCGTTGGGTGGACGGTTGAAGAAGAATGGTTGAACTACACTCGCACCTTCCCGGCCGGAGAATGGGGTGTGATCGGACGTTTCTCTAATGGAGGCTCCGGCGGTTCAGCTACATTTGCTCGAGTCACTAACCCAACATCAGCTTCTCAAACTACTGAAGATCTGGGTATGTTTACCATTCCTGGCACCGGATCCTGGGATCGATACGTATGGGTTATGTTGACAGACGACGCTGGGCAGCCATTGGTACTCAACCTGGATGGAGAGGATACATTCCGCGTCACGACCGGCGCTGGCGGTTATAACTCCAACTTCTTTATGCTCATTCCAGCATCTGACCTGCCAGTAGTGGATGATCCAACCCCGGCCACACTCACGCTG
>JAUIHU010000012.1 GCA_030432175.1 Verrucomicrobiia bacterium
GTCTGGAACCCGGCAAAAACCTGGGGGCTAATCTTGAATCCGATCCGGAACTGAAAGAAAAAGGAATCTCCAGAGCGCTGCGTGTTCATGGTTTCTTCGGTCATCCATGGCTGGGAATCTCCAAGTTGAGGTATCTGGAACTTTACAATAACGAAGTACTTCAGGAAACACTACGCCGATTCAAACCGGAGGTAGTTCATGTATGGAACATGGGAGGCATTTCCAAGTCTCTGCTGCTCACTTTGCAGCAAAGTGGCATTCCTGTGGTATATGATGTTTCAGATCACTGGATCGCCCGCAGTTTGAAGTGGGATGTCTGGCTGCGTTGGTGGAATCGCCAGGATGTTTCGGTTTTCAATAAGTTCGGACGCTGGGTGGCTCAGGTTTCAGGAATCCGAAGATGGCTTCAGGACCAGGCTCCGACAAACCCTGTGGAGCATATCAAATTTCAACGTATTTATTTCTGCAGCAAACGATTGAAGCAAATCACCGAGGAAGCGGGATACCCAGTGTCTCACGGAGAAGTCATTTATTGTCCTGTGAATACGGACGTCTTCAATGGAGAACCTAAAACGAGCGATCAACCTCTTCACAAATTGCTCTACGTCGGACGTCTTTCAGAAGATAAAGGGGTCATGACCGCATTGCGAGCCATGTACGAACTTAAAGATAAATTCTCAGGCACTCTCAGCGTCTATGGAACAGGAGATGAGCATTACGTTGAAAAGCTTAAACAGTTCGTTAATGAAGAAAGACTTCCGGTTGTATTCTCCAGCGTGAGTAATCCAAAGGAAATGCCCGAGGTTTATCGAAACCACGATGCTTTACTTTTTACATCCGAATGGGAAGAACCTTTCGCTCTGACTCCTTTGGAAGGAATGGCTTGCGGCTTGCCAGTCATCGGCACTCTCACAGGAGGCAGCGCGGAACTGTTCGTTAATGAAGAAAATGGGCTGACCTACAAAGCAGGTGAACCCTCTGAACTTGCCAACCAGATTTTAAAACTGGCTTCCAACAGCGAATTGCGAGGCAAAATAGCTGCAGCCGGTCATAAACGGGCTGTTGAACGTTATAACGAACCCAACATCGCTTCCCAGATCGAAGCTTACCTGCACACCACTTTGAACCAGTGGAACCCTTCTCCACTTCCCCACTACAAAACGCCAACTGAGTTTAAGGTCAAATAAACCCAATCCCATTTCATAAACTTCCGAAAGCACAGAGATACCTCACATGGAAGATCCCAAATCGCACCAGAGTCCAGAGCGTTTCACGGTTGATGGTTCTGCCTCATTGGAAACCAGACTCAAAAAACTTTGCGATCTGTCTCTCCAGGCAATTGAATCGATTATCCCAAAAGGAAACCTGGAAGCTGTTCTGCTCGGCGGCGGTTATGGTCGCGGCGAAGGAGGTGTGCTGAAACTTTTTGATGGCGATCATCCCTATAACGACCTGGAGTTCTTCGTGATGGTCAAAGGTGGCTCAGTCTGGTCACTGGACCGTAAATACGGTCCAGCGCTTCATGAAATTGGGGAACGCATGAGCCCTGACGCTGGACTGGATGTCGAGTTCAAAATCTTCTCCCTGCCCCGACTGCGCCAGGCTTCGGTCAACATGTTTTACTATGATCTCGTAGCGCGCTCTCGATGGATTTTGGGAGAAGAAAAAATGCTCCATGGCTGTGAGCATCACCTGAATGCAAAATCAATCCCGCTGCATGAGGCTACCCGTCTTCTAATGAACCGAACCTCGGGTTTGCTCTTTTCAAAAGATAAATTGAATTTGTCGACTCGGAGCGAATTCGACAAAGATTTCATAGGAAGAAACCTCTCCAAACTCGACCTGGCTTTTGGAGATGTCGTACTCACGTCGCAAGGCCTTTACCACTGGAGTTGTATCGAAAGAAAGCGAAGACTCGAAACCGAACTCCAGGAAAGAGCCAACAATTATCCAGCTGATTTCCAACAACTCCTGCAACCTTACCAGATCGCGGTTGAATTCAAACAACACCCTACACGCTCCGACTCCACAACCTGGGAACAACTTGAATCCGCCTGGGAACAACGCCGTCAGTTATCCGAGCAAGTCTGGATCTGGCTCGAATCCAAACGACTGGGCGCCGACTTCAAGTCCGGAACTGATTACGCCAATTGGTCGGGAAATCTCTGTCCCGAATCCAACCCACTGAAGAACTGCCTCATCAATCTGAAAACATTCAAATCACAGGCTCTCAAACGCCCAATCTTCCGCTACCCCAGAGAATTCCTCTTCCGCTCCCTCGCCCTTGCCCTTTGGGATCAACCCAATCTCCAAGCAGCCTCCAACCAGCTGGCTCAACAACTCAACATCCCCACCGGAGCCAACCTGAAAGAAATCACCCAAGCTTACACCAACCTCTGGAACCGCTACAACTAACCCAAGCCCATCAGGGCGCCCCAGCATAACCCTGGCCGCAAGGCCTGGGCTGGGCTCCCCAGCTCACCACCTGAGCGCCTCATCATAACCCTGGCCGTCAGGCCTGGGCTCCCCAGCTCACCCGAGCGCCCCATCATAACCCTGGCCGTCAGGCCTAGGCTCCCCAGCTCACCCGAGCGCCTCATCATAACCCTGGCCGTCAGGCCTGGGCTCCGCAGCTCACCTGAGCGCCTCATCATAACCCTGGCCGTCAGGCCTGGGCTCACCTCACCCGAAAAGCATACAACCCCGACCGACAGGTCAGGAACAGAGTCTTCCCATCCTCCCCACCAAAACACAGATTCGCCGGCGCTTGCGGTGTCAGAATCTTCCCGATCCGCTTCCCATCCACATCAAAGATATGAACTCCATCCCCAGCGCTTGACCAAACCCGACCTTCAGCATCACAACGAATGCCATCCGGACCACCTCGATCAATCTCACAAAACACTTCCCCACCAGAAACAACATCATGATCCCAGATCTGAAAAACTCGGATATGCCGAGGACTCCCAGAGTCTGCAACGTAAAGCTTCGATTCATCCGGTGAAAAACACAGTCCATTGGGTTGAACAAAATCTGTCGCAATCGGACGAATCTGACGGCCAACTGGATCATATCGATAAACATAATTACCCTCTTGCTCCTTCTCTCTCGAACCCAGTCCATAAGTCGGATCCGTAAACCACAGCGTCCCATCCGAACGAACCGCAATATCATTCGGGGAATTCAACTTACCTCCCGCATGTTGATCAATCACCACCGCCTGCTTGCCAGTGGATAAACGCACTGTCACCTGACGCGTCCCATGCTCGCAACTCAGTATGCGTCCCTGCAAATCCAACAAATTCCCATTCGTATTCCCACTTGGCTCTCGAAATACCGTGATCCCATTTCGACTATCCCAACGATAAAGTCGGTTTGCGGGAATATCACTGAAAACCAGATATCCAGCGTCTTCCTCAACCCAGACCGGACCTTCCGTAAATCGAAATCCATCCGCCAACAGCTCAACGCTCTGACTGGTATCTACAATCGACTCAAAGACTTCCTGCTGATCAATGACAAACTTTTTATCCTGCGCCAGCCCCGACAAATTTCCTAGAACAAGTAAGCCGACACTGATCCATGCGAAAGTTAGCAATTTAAAAGGGGTTTTCATGAATGGAATTATCCTACATTCTTGAGGTATCTGACAAGCGGCGATTCAACTTGTGGAATTTTTGCACGCAAAGACGCGAAGACGCAAAGAGAGAGAGGCGGAGGATGATTTCTTTTCTTCGCGTCTTCACGTCTTCACGTGCAAAAATTCTTATCTTTCAAACCATCGAAATCTCGCCTGAACCCAACCCATGCTTTAAGTTTCCATACAAAAATGAATCCCATCCCAAAAACACTTGAATCCTCATTAGATCTCCTGAATCAATCCAGTCGCTTCCAAATCCTGCGCGATGAAGAATGCTCAGCCGAACTCCTGCAGCGACTTCAAAGCTCCAAGAAAATCCTGGTCGTCACCCAGCCCGACGCTTATCAGTTTTCTGGAGCGGATACTTTTCTTAAACCAGCTTTACTACCCGAGAGAACTCAATGGTTCACCAAGTTCTCTCCAAACCCGAAATGGGAGGAAATCCAGTCCGCAGCAGAACAGCTTGCCAACAATCCAGTGGATTGCATTCTCGCTGTCGGCGGAGGCAGTGTTCTGGATACTGCTAAATGCCTGAAAGGATTATCAACTCACTTGCCACAGGCAGAAGCCTGCATTCGAGGTGAATCCCAAATCTCCGGCGCCGGACCGCAACTCCTGGCCATGCCCACAACGTCAGGAACTGGTAGCGAAGCCACTCATTTTGCCGTGATTTATCTCAACGGAAAAAAATACTCACTGGCGCATCCCAGCCTTTTACCGGACCTGGCTGTGATCGATTCAAAGCTGACCTCGAAAATGCCTCCTGCATTGACTGCGTGTTCTGGCCTGGATGCTTTGTGTCAGGGAATCGAATCCTGGTGGGCTGTCGACTCAAATGCTGAATCTCGAGAGTATTCAAAAATCGCCATTGAACTGGCCTGGCTCTACCTGGAGAAAGCCACCCACAAACCGGATCCGGAATCCAGACTGGCCATGTCCTGCGCGAGTCACGCTGCTGGAAGAGCGATCAATCTCACTAAAACCACCGCGCCACATGCGCTCTCCTATACTCTGACCAGTAAATGGGGAATCCCACACGGCCACGCAGTTGCGCTATTTCTACCCGAAGTTTGGCGATACAACCATCTTTCTGAGAAGAACGAAATATCAACCAGCCTGACTTTGGAAGCTCATCAGGAAAAGATGAATGACTTACTCCAACTCATAGGTCAAAGCGATATTGATTCGGCGATACAGTTGTTCCGGGATAAGGTTGAAGCGACAGGCCTAAGTTCTCGGTTGAGCAACGCGCTTCATCTCACACAAAAAGATATCCAGTTACTGGCCGGCTCGGTTAATGCAGAGCGTTTAGCTAACAACCCACGACGAATTTCTCAAAAAGCTTTGGAGGAAATCGTCAGAAACTCCTGAAAGATTTTCCAGACCCCACTTTCAACTACAGATGTAACGCTACTCGAAACCAGAATTGCTCCAGAGATTGATTGTGCGGAACTTGCAAAATCCAGACATTTTCAGCCTTCTGCAGAGTTTGTCTTCCCAATCTGTTCCAATCATCTGAGGAATCCAATTTATACTGAATCTCAATATGTGACTCCGGATCATCCGATTGAATGATACTTGATGGCAGTGTGTTCACATCTACTTCAATAAAAATAGAATCACTTTCCAATGCGATACTCTGAATTTCAAAACTGTCTATAGCTCCCACCCAAACTCCTGGACTGCCATGAGGCATCGCGGACGCTTGCCAGGATGCCGGGTTGTTCAAGTCGAGTCCTGTGGCTACTAACTCAAGTGAAGAACCAACCCCATCCGCAGCCTCAGGCCAGGGGGCTTGATCCCCATAAACAATCGAAGCCTGCTCTTCACCTTGATCATCCAGTATCACAATTCTTTCTCCACTATTCGACAACGCGCCACCGAACTGCCCGAACACATGAGCCAATGTTTCGGATCCATATCGCATTTCGAAAGCGTCTTGATTCTCCACGAGAACCATAGTCGCTCCTGCTTCCAATATCTGTAGATTTCCTTCCAGCAGGTTGAAATCAAAGGTGATCCCATCAGCAATACTCCAACCCGCCAAATTCAAGGCAGCATCTCCAACATTGGTCAGTTCAATGAACTCAAATTCTTTGGCAGAATCCCAACCCGCAGCGACTTCTTCTCCCGTTGGGTCTGCCGGGTTGTAGTGAATTTCCGTGATCGTCAACTCCCGGAGCCCAACTTCAATCACTGTTTCATTCAAAGCGCTCCATCCTTCCCCATCAAAAAATCGCGCGCGTACATGTGTTAAATCATTCATCTCAATCGGTGTTCGATAGACCTTCGCTGTTGCGCTGGTGAATCGAAGTCCGGATTGTTCCCAGGCAGGCAGCCTCGGATCACTCCCATCCAGTGTGTAATAAATCCGACCCGTCACTCCTTCTGGCGGCTGCATTTCCAACAATGTTCCTCTCGGAACCGGACCTCCACGAACAGAAAACTGAGGTGGATCATAATCCGGATACAAACCCGCATTCCTGAAACGTTCCATATTAATCTCGTTCAAGCGCGGAATATATTCATTCAACACATAGTTTCTCTCAGTGATCCACTCATTATCTCGAGTAAACGGGATACTCTGGGACACATCTCCCCATCGCGCCGATTCAGCGACAATAGCTGGATCAATCTGAGCTGCCAGCCGACGATAACGCAGTCGATTTGCCGTTTCGCTCAACGCTCCTTCGTGAAACAAATGTTTGTAAATGCGGTCCGCAAAAAACAATCGAAACTCTTCATTCTGCCTGAGCGACTGAAAGATTCTTGCCGGGTTGTTTGATGGATTATTGTTGATCCGGTTCAAATTGAAATTGTCCAGACAGATTTCCTGATCCCAGGTAAAAAATCGGAACCCGGTTCCATCAATCCGAGATCTTGCAGCATACCAGTTGTTGTGTGGCCAGTCCTCTGCATGAGCATGAAAATGAACCAGCATGTAGTCCGCCAAGCTTTCCACATTGAGTAAATTAGGAAGTTCCGGATCAGGACGTCCATCCGGCCCCAAACCCTGCACCGCCAAATAGGCTTCCATGGAAGCAAATCCCTGATCTGCCAGACGCTGAAGCTGATTCCATGCCTCACGAGTCCCAGCGCGCAATTCCACACCTCCATCATGCAGAATATCCCAATCTGTTTCTTCCCCACCCAGATAATCTGACGTGAATGCTTCATCCAGTCGCTCACAGGGATTGTACAATCCCCAATAAAGTCCATTCACATAAAGATGCACAAAGGTCGATCGCGCTGCCGGATGCCCCATGGCCATGTGAGATGTTTTCATCCACACATCCCGAATATACTGAGAGTCATCCGGCCGATATCTGGACGGACTCCAACTGACCAACCCCCAACTGTCGGTGAAACAAGCGCGGAGAATGAGTTTATTGAACCCTTCATTGGTCGCTCCGGGAATAATGTCCTCGTCCAATCTCGGAAATCCATAATCACCCTGAAAATCCAGTCGAAAGGAATGTTTCTGCATTCGAAATGGACGTCGACTGGAATTGCCCTGCATCTTCAAACCTGCGCGAACTTGCCATCCCTCTCGCCCATCCGGATAAATCAATTCCACTGAAACTTCTCTTTCCCAGGCGTCGCCTCTTTCTTTGGGATGCGTATAAATACCACGATCCAGACTGAACAAATCGTCCATCGTCGTCACAATACTCATCGACGGTAAACTGAGTAATGCCTCTTCAACTGAGAACTCCTGCTGGACTCCATCCACGACTCCCCTCACGACATCGCCTCCCATTTCATAATCTGTCGGCACGATCCCCACTTCCGAATCCGTACCCCAGGTACCGGGCAATCCCGGTGGGTTGGCAGGTTGATGCAGGATCTCATCCATGAAAAGGTAACTGTGCGTCACCTCCGGACTCGGCTCCGATCCGTCCAAAATCCCAATCGCCCGAACCAATGTCGTCCCGGCAATTGGAACAGCGCCTCGATGCAGTCGGCCAGTGGCTTGAGTCGGACGTGACCCGTCGAGTGTGTAATAAATCCTGGCTCCAGGGGTATCAGTGGTAATGATCAAGTCAAAGGGCTCACTGTAAAAGCCACGCTGTCTGCTGAATTGCAAATCATCGACTTGATTCTCCACTGGCGGAACAACCTCCGCTGATGACAGAGCGCCTGCCAGAATCAGCGCTCCAATGATCCATATCGCTGGTTTTCGTATCTGCATGAAATGAAATGGTTGATACAGAAATGTAACGAAAACTACGCGCGCTTGCGAATGTTTATTCGCCAGGGCTCACGCCCTTCGCTACGCAAGGGCAGCCCAGAGGGCTATGAGGTTCATTAGCGAAATCTGCGTCAATCTGTGTCATCTGCGGTTACAAAAAATCCGGAACCCTAAGCGAGTTCCGGATTTGGTAAGATTCTGTATCAATTCGTTTACCTTAAATCTGCAGAGTCTTTGATTGTTATTCGACCTTAGCTTTGATTTCGCTGAGTTGCTTTTCCAGCGCTTTCAGCTGCTCACGCAACTCATTGATATCCGCCATCTGCGTATTCTTTTCACGAATCGACTTAATCGCCGCCTTCGCAGCGGAAGCCTCACTGCCATCCGGATCAATCGACCCAATCGACTCCAACATCGGAATGGCTTTTTCATCTCCCAACTCGCCTAAAGCCCGAATAGCTCCGTTTCGAACGGACTGATTGGCATGATCAATGTGACTCAACAAAAACCGGCGCACATCACTTTTATCTTCACTGTTCCTGGCCAGATAACCAATCGCCGATAAGGCGCGCCCTGTATTTCTGGTTCCCAGTTCGTCCGGTGTGTTGTCCAGTACCCAGCGAATCGCTTCGACATAATCAACATCATCCTGAGCGCGCATCGCATCAATGGTCGCGGAAGCAATCGCTCCCCGGTAGCTCGGGGTTCGAATCAATCGCAACAGCGCTTTCCGCACTTCTGGACGATGATATTTACCCAATGCTCGTATGGCTCCGGTCAAAATATCCGGGTTGGTTTCTTCGTTGAAGATCTGATCCAAGACAGTGAATGCTTTTTCACTCATCGGCTTGATCAGTTCATTCACTACAGCTCTTCGAACGCGAGCGTCAGAATGATTCACAGCCTTGATCAATGCCTCGTAAGATTTGTCGCTATTCACCCGGCCTAATCCTTTGGCGGCTTCAATGCAAACTTCGTGGAAATCATCCTGCTGCAGTCTCTCGATCATCAGATCCACGTGGCTTTCCTTGTCCTTTCCTTCAGCAATAATCTGAATCGCCAACAATCTTCCAATCGCATCTGAGTTATCCTTCAGCTGCGCTACCAACAAATCATTGGCCGGTTTGAACTCAATCCTGGATAGCAATTCCACATCCGGGTCCACTCGCACAATTTCCGGCGCAGCTTCAAATTCAAATTCGAAGGTCTCGGTCTTTTCATCAATTTCTACAACACGGTCCTCACATTTTCCATCCCACTTGAATCTCAGCTTCAGCGGAAAATGAAACAGCGGTCGTTTCTCTTCAATCTTCTGAACCTGCTCCACAGTGAAGGTTGCTTTGCTGCTCTCGCTGTCCCATTTGTAATCAATCTTCAATTCCGGTCCGCCTGACAAATAAACCCACTGATCAAAAAAGCGATCCCAGGTGCGTCCACTGAGTTCTTCAATCACACTGACCAGATCCTGAGTCACTACCGAGGTGAACTGATTTCTTTCCAGATAGGTTTTCACACACTCACGATATAAATCTTCTCCGAGCTGAGATCGCAACATATGCAACACCCACCCCCCTTTCGGGTAAGCCCGGAAACTGAACTGTTCCATGGGGCTGCCATAGGATTTATTGACAATAGGCGTGGTATCGTCCTTGTTCCCAAGAATCCCACCAGCATTGCTCATCAATCTCAGTTTGAAATAATCTTCACCGAGTTTGTGCTTGTCGTAGAGAAGTGAATAATAGGTAGCAAATCCTTCATTCAACCAAAGGTGACTCCAGTCTTTCGTGGTAACTAAATCTCCAAACCATTGATGCGCCAACTCGTGAGCATCCAGACTGCGGCTGCTTCGCAAATTTTCCGTGGCGTCGGTAAAGAGTGTGTTCACTGTCAATGTAGTGATACTGGTGTTCTCCATACCACCAAACATGTAGTCAATAACACACACGTTGTAGTATTTGTCCCAGGGATATTCGACGCCGATTTCTTCCTCAAAAAACTTCAGGATCGATTTGGTGTCCTGAAATGAATTGGCGATTTGTCCCTTCTCAGATGGGGGAACATAAAACGCCAATGGAATATCCTTGTACTGATCTTCCATTTTCTCGAAGTACCCAACAATCAGCGACACCAGATAGTTCACATGCGGTTTGTCCTGCAACCAGTGAAACTCAACCAACTCAGTCCCTGGAACTTCCGTCTGACTTAATAGTGTTCCATTGGACAAAGCGATCATTCCTTTTGGCGCTCGACACCGAATCTCTGTCCGGAAACGTTCATTTGGATAATCATGACTCGGAAACCAATGGCGGTGAGATTGTGGCTCTCCCTGCGTCCAGAGCTGAGTGTCTCCGGCGCCATACCCCATTTCTGCCGTCCGAAAAAACAACCCATCTTCAGGCTCAGCTGAGTATGTCACCGTCACCGAATAATCTTCTCCCGGTTGAAGCGGTTCACTGAAGCTGATGGTGATGTGCTTGTCATCATTCACCCAGGACTCCACTTCAGCGCCCTCTGCGGATACGTCGCTGACTCGCAGATCCACGGCATCCAAAGCCCAGTGGGAGACCGGTTTGGCAATCGGAGAAAATGACAGTGTCGCCACGCCGTCCAATGAACGTGTTTCAAAGTGTGGGGTAATCACCAAAGACACTTTCTCAATATCCACCAATCGATCCGGAGCATACTTCCGAAAATCCGAATCCCCCGGCTGCCCCGCCAGAGCGCCGAAATGGTGGTATGCACAGTAATGATTCTGCTCGGCGTTGGCTGCCAGAGAAACAGCCAGTGACAACGCCAGCCCAATGAAACGAGTCGCTTTCAACATTAGACCAATTATTCAGCGCCCCATCTCGAAATAGCAATGAATAATCGCTTCTGGTGAAGACATTTTATCCTGCTTACAGAATCTAAAACACAGCATTTTAAAATACAGCAATATGGACTTTCTGCAGGAAACTACCGGTAGTTTCTTAAACTTCAACTCTATAAAAGATGGTTAGCATCACCTCATTGTTTTCGCATCCTTGGCAACGTCCCGCCGGACCAGGAGGTTGAACATTGTCTGTATATGACAATCTCAGGATGGAATACCCGGGTATGAGGCCAGGAAAGTTCTTACGGGTATTATGATTATTTAAATTTATTTCCTGAGAGGACCTAACGATTTGATGAAATATGGAGCAGTCTGCTGAAAAAATTCAAAGGAAATCGAGAATCTCGACAAGTATTCAATCAAGTCAAACAGCGCATTCAATGGGTTCGGAAGTGAAGGATAACGTCGGCCTGCAATTTTATTTAAAATCCGTGGCGCTATACTTGATTTACGAAGCAGTCTGATACTTTCGCGAAACTGAAACTTGGATTCATTCAATTGCCCATTCATTTGAAGAAGATAAGCAAGAATAAGCCTGTGGGAGAAAGATTCCGGGTAGATTTGGATTTCAGATTCAGCTCTTTGGATAGCTTCAGTAAAAGCCTTTGAAGCATCAGGTAAATCCAGCTTTTCTACAATAACCGCGCGTGTAAAAAAGTGAGAGAATCGAGAGTACGGCCGCTTGACAAATCGATTTAGAATTTCAAGGGCTTCTTCTAATTGCCCACTCTTTTCAAATAATTCATAAAGCGATAACAATGTGGGTCGATGATCCGGCGCCTTCTCAAGCGTCCGGGTCAATACTTTTTTTGCGCTTTCAAGTCTGCCTGCTTCAGCTAAAAGTATAGCCAACGCTGATTGGGCATTTGGCTGATCAGGTGTTCTGGATTGCGCTATTTCACAAATTTCGTCTGCTCTGTCAAATCCCAGTTCATTTGTTCGTTTCAGGAGCAACCGACATCCTTCGACGGGACACTGTTCAAGTTCAATTGCACAATGATAATATTCTAAAGCATTCGATCTTTGCCCCTTCTGCCAGAGCGCTTCACCCAAATTCCGGTAAACCCAGAATGGAAGTTGTTTGTTTAAAGAAAGAGCTTGATAATAATGGTGAATTTCTGAGTCTGGATTTCCAGTTTTTGATGCTTTCCTTGCCTGATAGAGTGTGGATGTGACTGGATCACTCCAACTCTCGGATCTTTTCTGTAAAAGGGTGTCACATCTATCTGGTAAAATCTCTTTTTGTTTTTGATGCTCATTACAGACTTTAACGATTTTTGTTTCCAGTTGCTGAGCCCAAAGAGCAATTCCTGCGTTTGAGACCATAGACGAGTGGTCACCGGGAACCTGCATGGATTCGCAAAGACCCAAGGAAAGATTCTTCCATCCCCAAAACTCATCGGCAAGGGCATCTGGTTGCTCAACCTCCGCTTTGACTAATAGCAGATTCCCTGGGTATGTTTTTGGAACATAGCTATGCAGCATGTGCCGGCATTGCTTGGGTATTTTGGAAACAGGTGGTCGCCTTTTTCTAATTCCAAAACGTCTCTTGTGAAGGTCAGCTTCATCGTCAATCAATACGATCAAGGCTGGTTCAAGATGATGATCAAGAAGTTGTTGTCCCAGTTCAAAAGCGAATTGCGCCCCAAAGGAATGCCCAGCCAATACAAAAGGATTATCGCCTGCTATATTCCGGATTTCTTCCACAAATAGTGATGCATAATCCTCCAGAGAAGTATGTGGCGCATCAGTTGGCTCAACCCACTGTAAAGCATATAGGGTCTGAGATTGAGTAAAACTTTTTGCAAATGATGAGGCGTAGTCTGCATAACCGGAAATACTATGAGTCAAAAAAATTGGACAACGATTGTCACCCTGCTGAATGGCTTTGACTTTTTCTGAATCTTTTTTGGAAACGCCTTCCACAGACATGATGAATTTTGAAAGGTCTTTAACCGAGCCATTCTCAAGAAACTGCGCAGGAGTTAATAGTTTTCCGAAGGTGTTTTCAATTTCTATCAACATCATTGTTGCTTGAAAAGAGTCCCCACCCAAATCTAGAAAATCCTGATTTAAATCTAATTCTGAAACTTCTATTTCAAGTTGTGCAGCGTATAAATCTGCCAGCTTGGATTCAGTTTCGTTTGCAGGTATGGAAATTGAAGGTTCTGAGCTTTGTTCAGAACCAGTTAGCAATAGTGAAGCCAGCTCATTTCTTGAATTGATTTAAAAATAGCAGGAACAGCTGTCATATATGTGGGTTGATATTCATCAATCCACGATAATACATTCTAACGATCAAATCCTGGCGCGCAGACTACTGATCCACCTTTCATTAAACCAGGCAGACAGGATCGAACCACACTGTGCAAATGAGAAATTGGCATCAGACAAAGCGAGCGATCTGATGCATTTAATTTCATCCAATCAGCAGCAGTTTCCGAGGATCTTAGAATGCTGTTTTGTGACCAGGCAACGACTTTGGATTTCGAGACGCTGCCTGCGGTTCGTATTAAAACCGCAGCGTCAGACGTAGTTGTAGATTCAGCTCGAAAGGTCTTGGTAATCCCGGATGCAAAACTCCAAATACCTGCTGATTTCTGTTCAGAAATGTCGACCGGAAGTCTTTGCAAATCGTTATTCTTCTGATAATTCGCAAAAACACCCGGTCGTTGTGCATCGTATAAAACGGCGGAAATCGGAAGGCGCTCAAATAAATCCTGGATGACCGCTTCTGGTTCTTCCGGAGCAACTGGTAATACAGTGGAAACGGCAGCGACTGAAAGAAATGCAGTCAATGCTTCCGGACCGTTGGGAAGGCATAGTAGCACGACAGATCCTCTTCCAATGCCACTTGCAGCGGAAATTATCGCCAGATTTACCCTTCAGAACAGATCTCAGTTGTTTCGCGAACAACTGGGATTTAATGTCGACAAACGCTTTGAATCCCAATGCATTTCCACTGGGATCTTCGAAGAACATGGTGTACTGCTCGCCAGGCAACCCTTCGAATCAGACATAAGGTTCAATGATAAAATGATCTACGAACGATTTGACCCGTTCCGCCAATTCCTTCGATGCCTCCACTTCCATGACCACCCCGTAATGTGGAACCGGGACCGCATGAGCATCGACGGGATTATAATGATTGGATACTTTTCCGTCGGGCCCGAGGTTTGGATTCAGGTGCGTTACTACCTGATGGCCAAAAATATTCCAGTCAATCCAATGAGTATCGCTGCGGCCTTCCGTTAGTCCCGTTTTTGTTCCGTAGAAATCCCTGGCTTCAGGAATGTCTCTGACTGGTATAGATCAGCTCGTCCTTGTTGGATCCGCCACCATGCTCTGTGAGTTGATCCAGCATCTAAACCCCATTCAAGTCATTCAAATTTGATTTGTGCGCTGTTTTAAAATTACATTACGGATCATGTTGGCAGTTATTCTTCCAACTCTTGTCGAGCTGGTCAGCCCCTCAGTCTTTTCTTCATGGTTTTAAAATTCTCTGGTTAAAGTTTTTGATTTCGGCGTGGAGTATTTCGGCGATTTCAGGAAATTTTTTGACCACATTCATTGATTCGGCAGGATCATTTTCCAGATCAAATAGCATAGGTTCGGTTTTGTAATCCTTTTTCCAAGCGGGATCATTGGTGAGATGGTATTTCCATTTTCCTTTGCGGACAGATCTGGCGTCACCGGATCCGAAAAAGAGCGCTCGGCTTTCTGTTTGAGGCTTACCTTGTAAAACTGGCGCAATGGATATGCTTTCCAGGGCTTCACAGGGAGGAGATAGATTAGCCATTTCGGCGAATGTGGCAATGGTGTCGGTAATAATACAAGGGTCTTTAATATGAGCCCCGGATTGTATTGTTCCAGGCCAGGAGAAGATTGCAGGGACCCGCACTCCTCCCTCAAATGTTGAACCTTTCCCCTTGGAAAAGGGGGCGTTGGAACCTCCGAGTCGCCATCCCGGAGCCAACTCCTGTTGATCTCCTTTGGGCAAAGCAGCCCCGTTATCGCTGGTGAAAATGATCAACGTTTTTTCCCTGAGATTGAAGTCATCCAGTGTCTGAATGATTTTGCCTACGCTCCAATCCAGTTCTTCTACAGCGTCACCATAGAGACCATTTTTGGATTTTCCTTTAAATCTGGACGATGCGCCAATGATTGTGTGGGGCATGGCATGAGAAATCATCAGAAAAAAAGGGCGATGATGATTTTCTGCAATGAATCGAACCGACTCTGCGTGGTATTGCTGCGTTAGCAAGTTGACATTCACCGGGGCTTCAACAATTTCATGGTCACGAAACATTGGCATGGGTGGCCACTCCCCTTTGACCCATTTCGTCTGGGGATGGAAAGGCCCCATATCATTCGGATAGGGCATGCCGTACCACGAATCAAATCCTTGGGCCAAAGGGAGCAGGTCCGGCTCTGAATGCCCTAAATGCCATTTACCAGCCAAACCGGTCGCGTATCCATGATCCCCGAGCCATTCAGCAATTGTCACTTCCTCAGTAGGTAACCCGCCTTGAGTAGGAGGCCATATAACTCCAAATGCTTTAAAATGCGCTGGATGTTTGCCTGTCATCAATGCCATCCGAGTTGGGGTACACACTGGAGATGTGACATAGTAATCGGTAAATAACGCGCCTTCAGAAGCCAGTTGGTCGATGTGAGGTGTGTGGTGGATAGAATTTCCATAACAACCGAGATCTCCATATCCGAGGTCATCAGCCAATATGAATACGAGGTTTGGTTTATCGCTTTCACCGGCTCTCTCAGCTGATGAAAGGAGTGGAATCAGACATAAGGCCAGCAGGATTCTTTTGGTCTGAGAAATCATCATTCAAACAGATGGATATTGAATAACATGAGAATCAGGATTCTCTCGCTTCGCTTTCTGAAGGCAATAGAAAAGTTGAGCAACCCCCCAAGAGAATGAAGAATAATACTTTTTTATCGGTCAATGTTTTGAACCGTATAATCTTTGACACCCAAAAATGCTAATATGGAAACATTTTGAATCCCGTTGGGATTCAGCACGGGTTTCATCCAGGGTCCATTAGAAGATGGATCTTCTCCTTTAAGCAAATTCTTCGACACCCAGATTTTGAGAATGGCGATATAATCTTTGACACACAGAATTTGATATCGGCGATTACTATGAGACAAGTTGGAAAGTAAGCGCCGCTCTCCGCAGTCTTGAATTACCTCAACAAATTGGAAATTCTTAAATTCGTATTCTATGGAATCCGCTTCAATGGGTGGTGAAAGTTTGGGTGTCAGAGATTTAAGAGATTTACATTTGCTGAGTCACATTCGCAAATTATACATTCTTCAACGACAAGGGCTGACTAAACGTCCATTGGAAATCCAACTTCATCT
The DNA here is from genome assembly GCA_030432175.1 of Verrucomicrobiia bacterium. GTDB lineage: Bacteria > Verrucomicrobiota > Verrucomicrobiia > Limisphaerales > JAUIHU01 > JAUIHU01. The sequence continues at coordinate 16,090 of JAUIHU010000012.1, forward strand.
CGGAAATATCCTGCTCTAAAAGAGGAGGAAAATTTTTGACAATATCTTCTTTGTGGCACAAAGTTCATAGAACTTTGCAATGCAAAGTCGAATTTCTGAATTACTTGTATGAAACAACTTTTCTTAATAACAGGAGCTTTGCTTTTGGCTGGCTGTGATTCTCACGTGGATTCTGTTTACCTGGGCAACGCTGAAGCGGATTTGCTGGAGGCGGTCAGTCGTGGAGATTTGAAAGTCGTCCAGGAGTTTTTGGATAACGGCGGCAATGTCAATCTGCAGGATGAATCGGGCATGACTCCCTTGCATCACGCCGCGAGTTCTGATCTGGACGGGAGCCACCTCGCAATGGTCCAGTTACTGATCGATAAGGGAGCCAATGCGAATGCGATCGATGATACTCATCACACTCCACTTCACATGGTCAGCTGCAAAGCAACCGCAGAAGCGCTGATTGATGCGGGAGCGAATGTCAACGCGAAGACTCTCAGCGAGGGAGAGACCATTTTATTTTCAGCGGCCTGGGGAGCGGCTCAAGGTCATCCCAAGAGTCATCAGAGATATCTTGATCTGACAAAACTGCTGATCGAAAAAGGGGCGGATGTCAGTGTGAAGCTGAAAGCGGGAAGTGGAGCGACGCCAAGTCAACCGTACCACGATAAAGCCGGAGACACCGTTTTACATAAAGTAGCCCGCAGCTACTCTGAGAAAGATGCTATCGGTGTCTGTGAGTTGCTGATTAACAATGGAGCCTCAGTCAATGAGACAAATAGCATCGGGAATACACCTTTGGACGAAGCGATTTTGAGCCAAAGAAATGACACCGCCAGCTTTCTTCGAGAGCAGGGAGGTAAGACGGGTTCGGAGTTGTAATGCAGTTTGAAAAAATTTGGTGAATCCTGTCTGATCAGGGCTTTGGACCAGCTCTGATCAGCTTTGACTTTTTTTGAAAGCTTTCACTAATCTAATTATCAATGAATGCATCATTGACTCATCTTCATTGTACACCACATCTTCTAAGCCGCCTTTATCGCCGTGAACATCCTTATGCTCTCCAGGCACAAGCCCGACACCCAAGTACAATTCATCGATGCCTCTGGCGAAAGGTTCTTTAAAAAGAGCGCCCACAACAAACTCATGACCCATATCCACGTCGCTGAAGTTGAAGGAAGTGCATCATGATTCTCGAAAATAAGCTGCATCTCACCGACCAGACCTCTCTGCGATTCATCACTATCTCTTCGATGATATTTATTTCTTCGCCGGGAAATTGCGTGACGTGAACATGGCTAAAGGCAACTTCCGCTTCGCCTCTGTGATGTTCCTTAAGCCCAGTCTGGAGCAGATCGACCAAATGCCCCAATCCAACTTTGATCAAATCGTCGAAAAGTACGTTGAAATGAACGTCGCCCATCCCTTCCGCGAAGGCAATGGGCGGGCGACCAGGATCTGGCTGGATCTCATTTTCAAGCACGAACTGCAGCAGGTCGTGGACTGGAATCAAATTGATAAGGAAGACTATCTGCTGGCGATGCAGCGCAGCCCAATCAAAGACATCGAAATTAAACACCTGATTAAAAACGCTCTGACCTCCAGGATCCATGACCGGGAAGTCTATCTCAAAGGCATTGATGTCAGCTACTACTACGAGGGATACACCACCTTCAAAACCGAAGAACTTTGATGAGAAAAGTACAAAGCTTAGAAGAAAAAGCGGAGAACAGATATGATATAATCCTTTGACACCCAAAATTAAATCGCCGCACTGGCTCTGCGACCTATCCTGAAACTTGTCCTGTGTAATTTGGGGGCTGCCTCTGAATAGCTACTTTTTATCTCTGTGGTTTTTGGGTGTGAAAGATATTCGTGGGGGGCAAAGA
>JAUIHU010000013.1 GCA_030432175.1 Verrucomicrobiia bacterium
ACTCGTTAAAGTTCCGTAAAGTGAATAAAAATCTCGGGTTGTGATTGGATCAAACTTGTGATCATGACAACGCGCGCAAGCCACTGTGAGTCCAAGGAAGGTTTTCGTGAACACGTCGATTTGATTATCCACCATGTCCGCCTGATACTGACGAATATCCACTGGGGAATGCGTTTGCTGAGTGAACCAGTAAAATCCAGTCGCGATAGCCGATTCGTTCAGGCCAGACTCAGGATGTCGTCTGGGGTTCTGGAGGGTATCGCCAGCAATATGTTCACGGATGACCTGGTCGTATGGAATGTCATCATTGAACGCTCGAATTAAATAATCCCGATAACGCCAGGCATTCTGAATGGTGTAATCAAATTCGTGTCCCAGAGTTTCTGCATAGCGGACAAGATCCATCCACTTCCGCGCCCAGCGCTCTCCGAAATGGGGCGAAGTCAGCAATTGATCGACCAGATCTTCGAAGGCGCTATCACTTGGATCATTCACAAACGCTTCCACTTCGGCAGGAGTCGGAGGCAAACCGACCAGGTCAAAGTAAGCCCGGCGAATCAGGGTTCTACGATCTGCTTTTGGGTTGGGTTGCAATCCCGCAACTTCCAGCTTCTTCAAGACAAACGCATCGACAGGATTTTTAACCCAGCTCTCATCCTGTGTTCGTGGTGGAGGTGGAGCCTGTACCGGTTGAAAAGCCCATTGGTTTTCCTTTCTTGCCAACAATGGGAACGATTCCTGTTCGTCAATTCTGGCGTCATCCGGCAATGGTTCATCCGGCCAATAAGCGCCATCAGTGATCCATTTTTCCAGAACAGCGACCTGAGCATCGGACAACTTTTTCTTCGGCGGCATCTGGAAATTGACGTCTTCATAACGCACTCCAAGAATCATCCGGCTTTTATCTGGATCTCCGGGAGTTAACGCAGGACCACTTTCCCCGCCGGATTTGATCAGATCTCCATGATCAAGACGCAAACCGCCTTTCTGCTTGTCAGGTCCATGGCAATCAGCGCATTCCTGCAACAACAGGGGCCGGACTTTGGATTCGAAAAACTCAACCTGAGAATCTAATCCGTAAACAGTTGAGCCTGTAAGCAGTAACGCCAACAGCTGGATGGGAAAACGCATAAAAATAAAATAATCAATGGATGTGAATGTTGAAAGAATATCATTAAAAATTCACGCGATTGTTACAAAATATTCGTTTCCACGCCATTGGAAGAGGGATTTATGTGATGAGGAAAAGGTTTTGTTGGAATTAATCGAGTCTATATCCGGGCAATACCATTTCCAGATAGTTCGATTTAAACGATCAAAAACAGCTCAATGAGTTCAAATACTGCCGAAAATCCAAAGCATTCACCTGCAGATACTATTTTAAAAATCGCCCTGATTCTTGGCGCTATTTATCTGTTTATTGTGGGAATCAACGGGATGAGCGCCGCATTCAAGCTTTTCGGGAAAGAGACCTCCCAGCAGATACTTGAAGCCACCAGTTCACCTTTTGTCGGGCTGTTTATAGGGATTATCGCCACGGCTCTGGTTCAAAGCTCTTCGACAACCACTTCACTCATAGTCGGGATGGTCGCTGCGGGCGCGATCTCCATTGAAGGAGCTATTCCCATGGTGATGGGAGCGAATATTGGCACTTCGGTGACCAACACCTTTGTTTCGTTTGGCCATGTCACACGTCCGGAAGAATTCAAAAAAGCATTTGCAGCCGCAACGGTGCATGATTTTTTCAATCTGATCTCGGTTTTGATTCTCTTTCCAATCGAGTATTTCACAGGATTTCTCGCGAAATTGGCCACGGTGATGAGTCAGACTTTTGAGGGGATCGGAGGCATGAAGCTGGCCAATCCAGTCAAAATAATCACAGGTCCGGCTGTGGATCTGCTTTCATGGATGGTTGCCGAACAGGCATTACTGCTTCTGTTGATTTCAGCAGCGTTGATATTTGGCATGCTCATTGTGATCGTTAAAACTCTGCGCAGTCTGGTGCTAGACAAAGTGAAGGAGTTTTTTGACGCCCACCTTTTCAAGAACGCAGCTCGAGCCATGATTTTTGGAGTCGTTCTGACGGTTTTAGTTCAAAGCAGTTCCATCACAACGTCACTGATCATTCCGTTGGCTGGGGCGGGAGTTCTGTCATTGGGGCAGATTTTTCCCTACACTCTCGGATCCAATGTGGGCACGACGATGACCGCCATGTTGGCTGCCATGGCAACCGGCGAACCGGAAGCCGTGACTGTTTCATTTGCTCACTTCCTCTTTAACGTGGTTGGGATCCTAATCATCTGGCCGGTGGCAAAATTCAGGCAAGTTCCAATGATCTGCGCCGACTGGCTGGCAAACGCGGCTCTAAAGAATCGGTGGATTCCGGTTATTTTCGTGGCTGTTGTGTTTTTTGGCATTCCTTTTCTGGTCATCTTGATTTCCCGTTCATTTTAGAGGACAAAGGGGGAGCTATGAGTGAAAGCCAATCTCAATCTCCCTCCAACCCCGGCCCATCGCCTGAAAACACCGACATGCTCAGGGATTTATTCCGCATGCAGCGCTCGTTGAATGAAAGAATCGGCGTGATGACCGATGGGATGTCTGAAGAAGATCAGACCAAGTGGACCTTAAACTACTGCCGCGCCATGAGCCAGGAACTCGCCGAACTCACCGACAGCGTTCCCTGGAAGTGGTGGGCCAAATACCAGAAATTGGACATCCAGAATGCGCGGGTCGAGGTGGTCGATATGTTACACTTCCTGATCAGTATGGCTCAGGTGCTTGGCATGAGCGCCGATGATGTTTACGCGGCCTATGTGAAGAAAAACGAAGTCAATTTCAAGCGGCAGGAATCTGGATACACGAAGAAAGATTCCGAAGATTCCCGCCACATTTGACACTTCAGTTCTGAAGACTCAGCGTTTGATTTTTTCTAAAGCCGCCTGTGCCTGACGTCGGACGAAAGAATAATCATCTCTGAGTCTTTTCTCTAATGCCGGAATAGCAGATTCAGCTCTCGGTCCCAGAAAACCTAGAGTTTCACAAGCAAACAATCTGACAGAGGCGTCCTCGTGTTCGAGAGCTTTTTCAAGTAAAGGCAGCGCCTCGGTTCGGATTTGACGAAGTGTGTCCAAAGCAGTTTTTCGAACTTCTCCATCGTCCAGTACAGCAAAGAGCAAAGGCTCTGCCGGACCTTGCGCTTCACGGCCAAAACGCCCGATTTCCTCAGTGGCAAACATCCGAATTTCCAAAGATTCATCCTGAATGCCAGCGGTCAGAGCAGGAACCAGGGTCCGACTCTGCCGTGTGATTCGAGTCAAGGCTTTTAAAGCCGCTAACCGAACATCCGATTCAGAATCATCGGTTTTTTCAAGGGCAACTGGTAATAGTGAAACTGATAATGGGCCGAGGTCTCCCATAGCGTTCAAAGCCGCGACTCGAAGCGATTTCCGAGAACTCCCAGTCATCTGAGCGCATTGATTGAGCAGTTCGGAAGCTTGTTCCGGCATCACAATTTGAGCCAAACTGTCAACCAAAGCCACACCCCATTCTTCGTTGGCTTTGCTCTCCGTCGATTCCTTTTGCACAAAATCATCCAGTTGATCAATCAGCGACTGGAAAGCAGTTTCATTGACCACTTGTCCAAAATCTCCCAACGCTTGAACCACACGAATCCGAGTCGCCTCATTCCCCGAGTTCAGTTGTTCCATTAATAGAGGAATGACCGGTCCCAGATTGAGGTCCACGTCGCGGATTGCATCCAACGCAGCCAGTTTCACCGACTGCGATCCGTTCTTGAGGTTAGCAGAAAAATGACCCAAAAGCGCCTCTTCATTTGTGACACCAGGCCAGCTCAGCTGGGGCACGACCTTCCAGGCCATGGTTTGCACCTCTGCTGTATTCGATTTCAACGACGCCAAAGTCGCGCTACGCACGGGCCCCTCTGTGGAATCTCCCCATTCATTTTCGTCCTTGAGCGCCGGGATCCAGGATTTTAGGGCGCTCAATGCTGCGTATTGACTGGATGGTTGGCCATTTAAAATCGTATCCGACAACGTATCGACCAAGGCCGTGGAAGGGCGAATAGAACCCAAAGTCCTCAGTGACCAATGTTGCTCGCTGATTTCTCCCAACGGAGTTTTATCCAATGGTTCCAACAAGAAAGGAACCACTCTGGACCCAATTTTAGTCAGAGCTTCCACAAAAACCGAGTATTCTTCAGAGAGGCCCCAATGCTGGATCGCCTGGATCAATGTCGGAGCTGCATCCAATGCTTCCTCATAATATTCGCCAAGAGTTGTCGCAGCTTTTTCAGCCACCATTTGTGAGTCACCCATTGTCAACTTTTCCAGTTCTGGAATGACGTTTCGCGCAGGGTTTCGGATCAGCAGGATGGCGTTTCTTAACTCCTGTTCCAAATCCGGGGTTTCCGTTGCCTCGACTCGGGTGAGCAGACCGGTCAGAAATCCAGCCCATTTATCGGCGGGAAAGGGCTGAATTCGGTCCAGCGCTTTGACGGCATTGGATCTAATTTCATCACTTCGATCAGATTCAGCCAAAGCTACGAGGGTGTCTCCTGCGGGCGCTGCATCTTGTCCAATCCAGTAAAGCGCGTTGATGAGAGCCAAAAGTTCGTTCTCTTGTTCAATCGATTCCTGCTCCAATCGGGTCAGCACAGGCTCTACACTCGGTTTTCCAAAAGCTCCCAAAGTTTCTGCGGCATGCTGACGAACCCGTCCCGAATCATCCCCCAAAGCCTGAACCAAATCTGGGATTAATTCGTGCGCCGGCTCTCCGATCCAACTCAGCGCCTTAACACATCCAGATCGAACTTTGGATGAATTATCCTTTAAACCTTCTCGAATTGCAGGAAGCGATGCTTCTCCAATCTTCCCCAAAGCAAAAGCATGACGGTACCACACCTGATCATCATATCGTCGCCGAGCATCCAACCCTTCCATTACCACGGGAATTGCAGCCTCCGCTTTCGCCCCAATCCTGGCAATGGCAGTGATTGAAAAAAACCAGACCTGCTGATCAGAATCTTTCAACGCTTCGATCAGAGCAGGAACAGCAGGAGCCGCAGCCGGACCCATTTCGCTCAACCTCAACGCCGCTTCCCGTCGCTTGTCTTTATCGGAATCATCCAGGTTATCAATCAATCGCTCAATTAAAGCCGGATCAATCTCACCACTTTCCTGCGCCTGAAGTTTGGCGGAAAAAGTTGATCCCAAAAACAACATCGCCATTGTGCCCAAAAAGCAAAACGCCTTCGAAACATGACGCCGGATTGGAGTTGAAGTTCTCATTGGTGTTGAATTCAAAACTCTGCGATTGGACCTGTCGTCGCGCATACTCATGATTCTCAATAATAAATTGGACATCCAAATTTGGACATCCAAAATCCAGATTTAAACGAAAAAGAGCGGAGACCTGTTTGTCCCCGCTCTCAAATTATTGAATGCTGATTTCAATCAATTTCAGCCCTGCAGCAGTCGGAGTGGTCCGGTGCTGTCTCCAAAATGGTCAGTCCGAATGCCCATGTTCTGCAACATGGACACAAACAGATTACAGACCGGTGTTTCTTCATCATATCGGATATGTCGACCGGTTCGGATGGACCCTCCAGCGCCTCCGGCAACCAGAAGCGGCAGGTTTTCATTGTTGTGGCGGTTGCCGTCACTAATTCCACTACCATACATGATCATTGTATGATCCAACAACGTCCCGTCTCCTTCAGGTATGGACTTCAATCTATCCAGAATATAGGCCAATTGCTCGACGTGGAACCGATTGATTTTGCTGATTTTTGCCAGCTTATCCGCATTCCCCTGGTGGTGTGAAAGTTCGTGGTGTCCTTCTTTCACATCAATGAAATGGTAAGGACGGTTACTACCGGCGTTAGCCATCATGAAAGTACTGATCCGAGTCACATCAGCCTGGAACGCCAACACCATCATGTCACCCATCAAGCGAATATGCTCTTGATATGAATCTGGACGTCCGTCCGGCATGTCATAATCCAAAGCCACTCTTCTTGAACGTTCGCCACTGGCTTGTTCGGCCGCTTCCACGCGTCGCTCAATCTCTCTCACGGCTGTCAGATACTCATCTAGCTTGCGTTTGTCAGTTTTTCCTAAATTTGTATTCAGGCGTCGAGCGTCTTCCATGACAAAGTCCAGGATACTCTTGCGATAACGCATCCTTTTGGCGCGGGAAAGGTCCGCTTCAGATTTGAGATCACTGCCGAACAGCCGTTCAAAAACCAGTCTTGGATTGGTTTCCTTGGTCATCGGAGTCGCTTCATCCCGCCAGGAAATATTGTTTGAGTAAGCGCAACTGTAACCCGAATCGCATTTCCCGGATTGACGTCCTGTTTCCGTTCCGATCTCAATCGAAGCAAAACGCGTGGCATTTCCCACTTGCATCGCAGCAAACTGGTCCACAGAAACTCCAGCTCGAATGGAGGCGCCTTCACTCTTCAAAGGTTGAGCGCCTGTCAGAAAGACTCCAGCCGACCTGGCGTGGTCACCAGCTCCGTCTCCATTAGCTCTGCCTTTGTCATGAGTCAAACCGCTGAGAACGTTTATGTCCCGCTTGAATCGTTGTAGCGGCTCAAGAATATATGGGAGTTCGTAATTCGCTCCAACTTGTTTGGGTGTCCAATCGGATAAATGCACCCCGTTCGGGACGAACATGAAGGCCATGCGAACAGGCGCCCCACTTTCGGTAACAGCTCCAGCATTTGCCAGGGCTTTGAGTGGCGCCATGGATTCAAACATCGGAAGCGCTATTGCAGCTCCCAACCCTTTTAAAAAGGTCCTGCGATGTAATTGGTTTTTAGAGCTCATCTGTGGAATTCCTTTCTGGATTGCGCTTCATGAACGCATCACTGAATACTATTTGTTCTATTAGTATAGAAAACCGGTAATCGTTCATAGTCAAGGACTCAATGATGTCGTCGACTGCGCATTTATCGTAATACTCCAGGCCACGACCCAAAGCGTAAGTCAGCATTTTTTCACTTAATGCACGAACAAAGGTTTCCTGAGATTTTAAAATCTGAATCAGATCCTGCGGTCCACTGAACCCCTGCCCGGTCGGCAATGCCCCAGCCGGATCAATCGGGAATCCGTTGTCCGTTTCACGAAATCTTCCAACCGCGTCAAAATTCTCAAACGCAAACCCGATCGGGTCCATCTTGTTATGGCAAGTGGCGCATTCCGGCTTGCTGCGGTGCAATTCCATTCGCTGACGCAGCGAACCGGTTAACTTGGCGTCATCGCCTTCCGGCAATGCTTCGACATTAGGTGGCGGTGGCGGTGGCGGCGCTCCAAGTATTTGTTCTAGAATCCATTTACCGCGATTCACCGGCGAGGTGCGTGTTGGATTCGACGTGATGGTCAATATACTGGCTTGTGTTAAGACACCTCGACGTGGGCTTTCAGCATCCCACTTGACTCGAACGAACTCGTCGCCTGAAACGCCGTCCACTCCGTAATGTTCAGCCAGTCGCTCGTTCATGAAAGTATAATCAGCATCCAGTAAACTGAGTATGCTGCGATCTTCTCTCATGATCGAAGCAAAAAACAACTCGGTCTCTTTCTTCATCGCTGCTCGGAGAGATTCGTCGAATTGCGGAAACTCGGTCGGATCCGGCGCAGCTCCAGCCAGGTTGCGAATCTGCAGCCATTGTCCTGCAAAGAACTCAACGAGTGCGTCTGATTTCGGATCCGCCAGCATCCGCTTGATTTGCTGCTTCAAAACGAAAGTTTCTTTGAGTACGCCACGTTCAGCCAACTCAAAAAGCTCGGTATCCGGCATACTTCCCCAAAGGAAGTAAGAAAGCCGGGAAGCCAGTTCAAAATCACTGACCTCTCTGATATCTGCGGTGTTTTCTCCTTCCTCAGAGGCTTGAATGCCGGGGTCCAATTCCCATCGATAAAGGAAGTTCGGTGAAACCAAAACCGCCTGTACTCCCAATTGAACAGCTTCTTCAAAAGAACCCTCATCTTCCATGACCATTCCAACCAGTTCCATGACCCGGTCCAATTCCGAGTCTTTCACAGGACGACGGTAAGCGCGCGTTGCAAATTGCTGCATGATTTCGCGAGCGGTTTCCCATTCGGTTCCAGGCTCTGGATCTTTAAAAATAATTCTACGATGAGATTCTTTAACCACCGGCTTAGGCGCATCCATCGGTCCAACAATCTCTATGTAGTCAACCAAGAGATTTCGATCTCCATTCAGGTCAGGGTCTGGGTGATCCTGCACGTTGTAGTTATTGACATAACCAACCGTCACGCGCTTCTGCCCCTTCTCGGTCACGTGCAAAGGGATTTCGTAAAGTTGAGGCTCTCCCGCAACCGCCCACACGTCCACCACCTGAAGTGTTTCTCCATCCAGTCCAAATGACATTCTGGCAGGATCCGGTCCCGCCTGCATGCCATAGGCTTTGGCGCGAATCGTGTACTGTCCGGGAGCGTCAAATTCAACATTCCACAAAGCGTCTCCCTCCCGCATCAGGGCCAGGTATCTGGTGTCGATATCTGCGGTGGAGGCTGTGGTCTCAAGCCCTTCAGCTTCGACTTTTTTTCTAGGAGGATAAGGAGGAATATCTGTCTGGATGGCTGTTGTGGCGATTTTTTCGGCCGCATCCAGATACTTTTCCATCAGCATCGGTGGCAATGAGAGAACATCACCAATGTTATCAAACCCATAACCCACTTCATCATTAGGAAATCCTTCGGTGACATTGAAATCCACTCCCACCAAATCGCGGATCGTTAAAGCGTATTCGTTTCGATTCAAACGACGCACCGTGACCCGTCCGGGATTGACGGCCTTGGAGCAATCAAACTGGGCGAGATCCCAGGTTATATACTCAGCAGCAGCCATACGGGCTTCTTCGGTTGGCTGAGGTTTGTCCTCCGGAGGCATTTCTCGGGAAATCAACGCGTGAGCAACCTTTTCCCACATTTTGCGACTCTCAATTAAAGAAATCTCATCCGATCCCAGGAACACTTCCAAATTCAGTTCGGCTTTCTGCCGCTTTTCTCCATGGCATCGGATACAATACTCTTCCAACAAAGGAGCGAGATCTTTTTTATATGCAAACTGGGGAGAATCCGACTGTTCCGGCTGAGAATCGGTGGATTCAGCTTCCTGGCCAGAAACAGAAACGGCTGTTGAGCAAGCAATCAAAATGCAACAGCTGCTTCTGTAAATGGCTCTAAATAAATAATTTTTGTACTTTTTCAATCTCAGCATAACTATTCCGCGTGCTGGTAAATCACTGATTTCCTTAAACATAGACGATTCCAGTCGCCTCGCCATTAAAAAAAATTCACCTGTTTATTTGGATTTTTTGTCCGAACAGGTTGTCAGATTTTCCTTAATAAGCCAAAATATACCCATTAACACCCACCCGTATGATATATTAAAGCCTGGGTTACCGTTATATTATCTTATGAAAAATCTGAAAAAAATCTTCTCGCTGCTCACATTTTTATTGTGTTTATCCTGCTTTTCATTGTCAGCAGCGGACATTGATCGCATGCAAGGCCTTTGGTCGGTCACTAAAAAGACGGACCAAGGTATCGAATATAAGCAGGAAATCGAAATCAAAGACTCCGGTTTTGTTTTCAGAGTCTACGGGCAGGACGACAAGGTGGCGATCTACGCTAAAGGAAAAGTTGAGACCGAGAAGGCTGGTACATTGAAGGTTGTCAAGTTCACCGACATCAAAGCCGGCTCAAGCGCAGATAACATTGAGCCCATCTACGACAACCGCACTGGTGTCTACCGACTGGGATACAACACTTTTACCGTTGCCATGAATTTTGATGGATACCGGGATGAAGATCCAACTGTTGATGTTTATAAAAAAGTGAAAAAATAAATTTTGCCTTAGGTAGTGATTAAAAAAGAAAGGACCGCATTCCATTGAGTGCGGTCCTTTTCTTTTTCGTGATTGCCAATCTGGAATCAAATAGAGCTAAATTTGCTCCTGTTGATGACACTCACTTTCTTTTTGGAGAAGCAACGTGAGTCGCTTTACCGTAAAAGACTTCAGCAGCTTCCATGAGGGTTTCTGAGAGTGTCGGGTGAGGATGAACACAATTTGCCAGATCCTCCGCGGTAGCCCCCATTTCGATCGCGACCACGCCTTCGGCAATCATTTCACCGGCGTTTGGACCAGTGATTCCCACTCCCAGAATACGCTCGGAGTCCGGATCCAATATCAACTTGGTCATCCCTTCAGTCCGGTCAAAACTCAGCGCGCGTCCAGAGGCAGCCCATGGGAATTTGGCCACTTTAACCGGTATGTCCTTCTGCTTCGCTTCCGATTCAGTGAGTCCACACCAGGCGATTTCCGGATCCGTAAACACAACGGCTGGAATGATGAATGACTCAGGCTTCAGATTGTCCCCAAGAATATGGTTCACGGCGATTCGCGCTTCTTTGGATGCTTTATGTGCCAGCATAACTCCACCAATCACGTCCCCAATGGCGTAAATTTTAGATTCGTTGGTGCGCATGTTGTCATCCACTTGAATAAATCCACGATCATCCAATTGAACTTGTGTGTTCTCCAACCCCATGTCAGCACAGTTCGGTTTACGCCCGACTGCCACCAGAACCCGATCATAAAGTTCTTCACGGGCTTCACCATCGTGCTCCATTTGGACCAGGATTTGTTTACCCTGAGTCGCCATTTTCTGAACTTTGGCCTGGGTTCGAATCTCTTCAAATGTTTCCTGAGCCTGGGTGACGACTGGTTTAACGAGATCTTTATCCGCGCCCATCAAGATCCCTTCCATCGCTTCGACCATCACTACTTTGGACCCCAAAGCCGCATAGACAGTCCCCATTTCCATACCGATATACCCCCCACCGACAATCAGCAATTTCTCCGGGATGTCTTCGATTTCCAAAGCTCCTCGCGATGTCATGATGCGCTTGTTCCCCAGATCAAAGGCTTTGGGCAGAGCGGATTGAGATCCAACCGCGATCACAGCCTGCTCAAACTTCACAAACTGTTGACCTTCTTCGGTCTCAACACGCAGTGTTTGACCGTCATCAAAGTAGCCACGCCCCTGGATCACTTCGACGCCTCTGCGTTTGGCCAAACCGGCGATTCCCTGACTGAGTTTTTGGATGATGCCGTTTTTCCATTCTCTCAACTGGTCCAGATTGACTGTTGGATCCTGGAAACTGATCCCGCGTTTAGCAGATTCGCGGGCTTCAGTGATCATGTGAGTTGCATAGAGCAACGCTTTCGAAGGGATACATCCACGATTGAGGCAAACTCCGCCCAGGCGAGGTTCACGTTCAATCAACAGAACTTTCTTGCCGTGATCCGCAGCGTAAAAAGCAGCGGCATAACCGCCAGGACCGCCACCGACCACTACGACTTCAGTTTCAATAGAATTCATTTAGCTAAATATTTGGAGCGAGTTGGTTTAAAGCTTGAGGACCACTGATCACGCGGCGCTGTTCTCTTCGTTGAATTCTTTGAATGCTTCAACAAAGTCCACCATAAAGCGAGCCGCTGTGCCACCATCAATCACTCGGTGATCGTACGAGAGAGTGACTGGCATCATCAGCCTTGGGAGGATTTTCTCTCCTACAACAGCTGGCTGCATCGCGCCACGCCCCAGTCCAACGATGGCCACTTCAGGTTTGTTGACAATCGGAGTGAAATGCGCGCCGCCAATGGCTCCCTGATTGGAAATCGTAATCACGCCGCCAGACATGTCGTCCCCGGAAAGTTTCCGATCCTTCGCTTTCTCAGCCATTTCGGACAACTCCGCTGACAATTCCAAAAGGCTCTTCTTATCAACGTCTCGGATCACCGGTACAACCAATCCTGCCTCCGTATCCACAGCGATGCCAACGTGGCGGTATTGTTTATAAACGAGTTCCTGAGTCGCTTCATCCAGGCTGGAAGCAAAAACAGAATGTTTATCCAAAGCCTGAACCAGAGCTTTCATGACAAAAGGAGTCATCGTGAGACGGGCGCCTTTTTCTTTGTACGATGGCGCCAGTTTCTTGCGCAATGCATTCAGATCAGTGACATCCACGGAATCAAACTGGGTGACATGCGGGATGTCATTCCAGTGCTCGGTCATGCGCCGACTGATGGTTTTGCGCAGCGAACTCAATGGTTCTTTCTTCACCTCACCCCACTGAGAGAAATCAATGGATTTTGGTTTCGGTTTTTCTGGCGCCGGCGCAGCGCCAGGTCCGGCTGACATGGCTTGAAGATGGCCCATCAGGACTTCAACCGCCTGATGCAAGGCGCCAACATAGGCTTTCAAGTCTTCCGTAGTGATTCGACCACCTGAACCGGATCCGGGAACTTTCATCAGGTCGATTCCCAACTCCGCCGCTGTTCTTCTGATCGAAGGTGAAGCAGGCGGTGAAAACCCGGCTTTCGCAGCTGACGAATCTGCGGAATGAACCACAGCTCCAGGGATCCAAATGTCGTGTAATGATGGCAAATTGGATGGAGCAGCCGCAGGAGCTGACATCCCTTGAGGGAAACCAAAACCAAATCCTGGAGCCGGAGCCATGGGCATGCCTCCAGGCCGTGGACCTCCTCCCGAAGGAGCTGAACCCGATGATGCAGGGGCAGCAGGCTTGGACCCTTGGGAAGAACTCTCTCCTGAATCCGAAGACTCAGAAGAATCTCCACCACCTGCTCCGTCATCCAGTATCAGGATCACTTGCCCCACAGAGACAGAGTCACCTTCCGAGATTCGAATTTCTCCGATTTTTCCAGCAGCCGGAGCCGGAATGGGCGCCACCGCTTTCTCATTTTCAATTTCAATCAGTGTCTGATCTTTCTCGACGGTGTCGCCGGAGCTGACCAACAAACTGACAACGGTTCCGGATTCTGCGCCTTCACCAAGATTGGGTAATTTGACTTCCATTGATGCGTTGATGGATAGAGCTTTTTGCTGAACTTAAATTGTTTAACTGAGTTGCTGGATCATCGTTTGATTTTAAACGCAAATCCCGTACAGCTTCTCCGGATCGACGTTCAGATCCCGAATCGCTTTGGTCACAGTTTCTCGCGGAATCTCACCTCGCCGACTTAACGAGTAAAGGGTCGCTATAGTGACAAATTCCGCATCGATTTCAAAAAATCTTCGGAGAGCCGGCCGTGTTTCGCTGCGGCCAAAGCCATCCGTTCCCAGAGTTGTCAATCCTCCTGGTACCCAGGGGGCGATCTGGTCAGGAATGATTTTCATGTAGTCAGAAACTGCAATGAACGGACCTTCCTGGTCAGCCAGAACTGATTCAACATAAGATTTTTTCGGAGTTTCCTCTGGATGGAGCATGTTCCAGCGCGCCGTTTGCAACGCTTCACTTCTCAACGACTTGTAGTTCGTCGCGCTCCAGATGTCTGCCGAGACTCCATACCGTTCCTGAAGGATCTCCTGCGCTTTCAGGGCGGATTTGATAATCGGACCGCTACCCAGGATTTGTGCGCGGAGGTTCGATTCTTTTTCGGCTTTCTTGTATTTGTAAAGCCCCTTCAGAATCCCTTCCCGAATGCCTTCACCTTCCGGCATGGTGGGCATTTCATAATTCTCATTATAAAGCGTGAGATAATAGAAAATGTCTTCGCCGTCATGGAACATCCGCTTCATGCCATCTTGAATAATCACAGCCAATTCATAGGCAAATGCCGGATCGTAGGTGAGTAGATTGGGTATAGATGAGGCATATAGATGACTATGGCCATCCTGGTGCTGCAATCCCTCTCCATTCAAAGTCGTTCTTCCAGCCGTAGCACCTAAGAGGAAGCCCTTGGCTTTGATATCACCGGCCAACCAAACCAGATCTCCGATCCGCTGGAACCCAAACATAGAGTAGTAGGTGTAAAACGGAATCATGTGGAATCCAAGGTTGGCATAAGCCGTTCCAGCAGCCAGGAACGAAGACATGGAGCCGGCTTCGGTGATACCTTCTTCCAGAATTTGTCCGTCTTTGGCTTCGTGGTAATAGGAAAGCGATTTTCTATCTACCGGTTCATAAAGCTGTCCTTTAGGAGAATAAATACCAACTTCACGGAACAAACCGTCCATACCGAAAGTACGCGCTTCATCGGGAATGATCGGCACGATTTTCCGGCCAATTTCCTTGTTCCGAAGCATCTTGCTGAGCATCCGGACGAAAACCATGGTTGTGGAAGCTTCACGTCCTGCAGCGCCTTTCAGGAATTCCCCAAAGAAATTGAGTTCAGGGATATTCAACGGCTCTGCTTTAACTTCACGCTTCGGCAAGGATCCACCCAGCTTGGCGCGTCGTTCCATCAGGTATTTTTGCTCAGGACTCTTCTCCGGAAAACGATAAAATGGCGCATGAACCACGGCTTCATCGTCTATCGGAATACCAAATCTGGACTTAAACTCGCGCAGTTCCTTCTCGTTCAGAGCCTTCTGCTGGTGAGTGATGTTGCGTCCTTCACCAGCCTCACCCAGACCGTATCCTTTGATGGTCTTCGCAAGGATGACCGTTGGGGCTCCTTTGTGGTTCACGGCTGCGTGATAGGCATTGTAAACTTTCTTCGGGTCATGCCCGCCGCGGAGCAACTTCTGAATCTGCGCGTCGGTTAAATGATTCACCATCGCCTTGAGTTCAGGATTCACACCAAAGAAGTTCTTCCGGGTGTAACTTCCAGGCTCAACGCAATACTTCTGGTATTCACCATCCACAGCGTCTTCCATGCGTTTCCGCAGCAAGCCGTTTTCGTCCTTCTCCAGGATTGGATCCCACGAAGATCCCCAGATGACTTTAATTACATTCCAACCAGCGCCACGGAAAAGGGATTCCAGTTCCTGAATGATTTTGCCGTTACCTCGCACCGGACCATCCAGGCGTTGCAGGTTGCAGTTCACGACCCAGATCAGGTTCTCCAGGTTTTCTCTGGACGCCATGGTCAGCGCACCCAGAGTTTCGGGTTCGTCACTTTCTCCGTCACCGACATAGCACCAGACCTTCGGCTCCTCCTTCAGGAAACCTCTGGCTTTAAGGTATTTATTAAAACGGGCCTGGTAAATGGACATGATTGGTCCCAGCCCCATACTGACGGTTGGAAACTGCCAGAACTCCGGCATCAGGTAGGGGTGAGGATAGGAAGACAAACCGCCTCCCTCTGCGAGTTCGCGGCGGAAATTCTCGAGATTTTTCTCAGTAAGTCGGCCTTCCATGAAAGCGCGTGAATACTGTCCCGGCGAAGCATGGCCCTGGAAGTAAATCATATCCGCAGGCCGATCACCCACAGCTCCCTGATAAAAGTGGTTATAACCTACTTCATAAAGGGTGGCGGAAGACGCATAAGAAGAAATATGCCCGCCAAGCCCGGAATGATTCCGATTTGCCTGCACCACCATTGCCATGGCGTTCCACCGAGTGACACTTTTAATTTTTCTCTCGATTTCCTGATTGCCTGGATAGGGGACCTCTTCGGATGCCGCGATCGTATTGACATACGGCGTGCTGACAGTATTTGGAACAGGATATCCGGACTGACGAACTCTTTGAATCAGCGAACTGATAAAGAATGGACGTCGTTCCGTATTATGAGAATCAATCACGGATTCCAGAACATATTGTGTGGAATCCAATTCTCGATCTAACTTAGCCGGAGTCTGTGGCGGACGCTCCGGATCCAGCGCTGGCTGGGTTTGCTTTGGTGAATTTTCAGTGGAGCTAGCAACACCACTGGAGCTTTCTTCCTGTTCGTTCACTTCGGTTTCGGATGAGATAACGGGATTATCTGATTTCACTGAAAAGCTTTCTTTTGGTTGTGAGAGATTAGAAATTCATTAACATGCGCCCATGCTGTCCCTGGACCTGACACTGGATACTCCTGAAGCCAACCTGGCTCTGGATGAAGCGCTTCTGGAATGGTCGGAAGAAACCGACGGACCTGAGATTCTCAGATTCTGGCGATCTCCATCGCATTTCATAGCGCTCGGTTACGGCAACCGAGTTCGTCAGGAAACCTTTCTGGACTATTGTCAGCATCATAATATTCCCGTTTTACGCCGGCCGTCAGGTGGCGGCGCCGTGTTACAAGGGCCGGAATCCCTTAGTTTTTCACTCATTCTTGAGATGAATCGTCCGGATCTGGCAGGTGGTGTTTCCTGCGCTAATCGCTGTATTATCGGACGCAACTGCCAAGCCTTGCAGGAAATTCTTCCTGACCTGGACATCCGTGTTCAAGGACACAGCGACATCACTATAAACACGAAAAAGATTTCTGGAAATGCACAACGTAGAAAAAAAATTCGACTACTTTTTCACGGCGCTTTCCTTCTTGAGCCTTGCTGGGATCTAATAGCGCAAACACTGCAACATCCAGCTCGCCAACCCGACTATCGCGCAGATCGTGATCACGAAAGCTTTTTAACCACTTTGCCTGCTACTGAAACTGATGTTAAAGCAGCCTTAAAGCAAACCTGGAATGTGCTGGGTGATTTTGATCCGCCTTCAGCATTATTCGATCTCGCTCATTCTCTCTCAGTCAGCAAATATACGAGACCCGAATGGAATTTCAAATTTTAGACAAATGTAAAACATGAACAGGTCCTTTTGAGCGAATGATGAATACTTCATTGGCAAAAATACTACGCGGAATTGCCACCGGATTACCACTCTGGACGGCTCTGGCTGCTGTGGGCGCTTTCTTTCTTCCAGGCATTTGGACCAGTCTCATGCCCTACATTTCGATGAAATGGCTGTTTGCTTTCACCATGTTCGGGATTGGCATGACTGTGGATCTGAAAGATTTTGATCCTATCATAAAGAAACCGTGGTGGGTGGGTTTGGGGTTACTCGCTCAATTCACGATCATGCCTGGCCTGGCTTTTCTCATTGGAACCCTGGCTGGACTGGAAGGAGCCTTGTTTCTTGGAATCATTCTGACCGGGGTGACACCAGGCGCGATGGCGTCCAATGTGATCGTTTACCTGGCCAAAGGCGATGTGGCATTCTCTGTCAGTCTAACTACCACAGCCACAATGATCGCGCCGATCGCCACACCCGCGCTGACGGAATTACTGGCTGGCCAGGGACTGAGCGCTCCATTTTGGCCAATGTTTCTGAGTATTCTCTGGACCGTTGTCATTCCGATGGCGTTGGGTATTGTCCTCCAAAAATATACACCTGATGCAGCGAAGAAAACCCAAACCATTTTCCCTGCTCTTTCCACAGTGTGCATTGTCTGGATCTGCTCGGCGATCATCGCTCAGAATGTAGACACACTAAAATCCTCCAGCCTCCAGTTGATCGGGCTCGTGGCTATATTAAATCTCGGTGGATACGGCCTGGGATATCTAGCCGGCTGGGCTTACCGCTTTGATCCACGTCGCCGAAAAACCCTCTCACTGGAAATTGGCATGCAAAACGCCGGACTCGGAGCGGTATTAGCCACCACTCATTTCAATTCCGAAACAGCGCTCATCCCGGCGCTCTTCGCCACATGGTGCGTCCTGACCGCAGCCCTTCTGGCACGGATTGGAGGAGGCGATCTAGTTGAAAAAAGGATTGGGATCTCTGGTTGATTAGCGATTACTGGTGTAGCGTAAGAATGAGGCTAAGGAAGCAACTCATCCCATTCTTGGACTGAGATCTCCGATTTCCAAAACCTTATTATTGGGAGACCACTGCCAGGATTTGGATAAAATCTTCCGTAACTTCAGCGTTTTCCGTGGATAAGTAACGAAGCTATCAAGAGCGGGTGAAGGGAATCGAACCCTCGTCTCAACCTTGGGAAGGTCATATTCTACCATTGAACCACACCCGCGTTGTTTTGTGGTGAAGGTCTTTTATTGGGTTGCATGGTTTTTAGCAATATTTATTCGCGCAACTCCCAAAGTCTAAGGAATCCCCACCGTTCCATTCCTCTATTTTCGTGCTTTTC
>JAUIHU010000611.1 GCA_030432175.1 Verrucomicrobiia bacterium
CTGGCAGTTGTATGATTTGTCCAGAGATAGAATTGAGATGAAAGATTTGGCGTCTGAGGACTCGGGCAGAGTTTTGCAAATGGCTGAATGGTATGATCAATGGGCGAGCAAGACAGGAGCCCCCACGCATGAGCAATGCAAGAATTCTCCTGAGATGCGGATGAAGGACTATACTCTTGAGTTGACGATCCTTCGCTGAACATTTCTTTTCAGCCTGGTCGCAATGAAAACAGTTAGATGAGATTAGGCCTGGAAGCTAAATCGATCAAAAATAGTACATCAAAAACCCCACACCTAAAGCGAACACAGCTGAATAAACGCTTCTAAAATACATCTTTAAATAAGTTTGAAACCATAGCCAATGGTTGGAAGATTCGCTGGCGAATTTTCTGATGGCAAGCAACACCAGTCGGTGGTCTGGTCTGTCGCGGGTACTATCCAAGGCGCCTGCCAGAACGTCCTTCTCTCCAGGAGAAAGAGGTTGATCAGGGTTCCCTTCTTCAGATTTCTGAATTAGTAAAACTGCAAGGCGTCTAAGACGTTTTTCTGATTCAGAAAGCAAATCCTCCGGTGAGAGATGCACTGCTTTGACCGCCTTTTCAATAGCCCCATTTCTGTAGGAATCCAGCGAAGCCCAAATCCTCATCATACTTGCCGTTTCCCCAAGACTTTGGGCATTATTGATTGAAAATTCTAAAAGTTCTGAAGCCTTGCTGTCATTTTTTTCTGTGAAGTAGCCCAGAGTCAGGTTGTGGATCATCCAGCCTTCTACATGTTCGCGGATTTTCCAGTCGGCCATGTGTTTGACAACTTCTTTATATCTCGCAAGAGTCACCAGAATGTACCCAATTTTACCCCACAGCTGATCCTTACGCTGAATTGCATCTCGAAACAGAAATCTCACCAATCGAAGACGAACCCTGTTTCCGAAATTCAGTGTGCTGTTGCTGATTCTTTCAGCAAGTTCATCCACCAGGGGATAAATACCATTCTCTCCGGATTCACCCAATTGTTGAATCTTTCTGTAGGAGAACCATCCTCCGATTTTTCCTGAAGCCACATAGCAGGAACTCCAGACATAAGGAATCATTGGATGGAATTTTTTCTCACTTAACTGCTCTTCACAAAATGTTGCTATCTCCTGTCGACCAACCGGGATGAGCGCTTCCGACGCTTCCGCTATTTCCGAAGGATTGGAAGATTCATCCATGCAAAGCCGTTTAAAATCATCCAAAGCCTTGTCAGGTCTACCACTCTCGACCCAGTGTCTGACCTTGAGTGAATTCAACTCACTGGATGACAGGACTAACGAAAGTTGTTCGAGAATTCTGAGCGCATCCTCCAATTTTTCTTTCTCCCAGCAAATTTCCAGGCTTTGCACGAATGCGTAAGTATAGGATGGATCCAGTCGCGAAGCTTTTCTGAAAGCTTCCAGAGCCGAATCGGATTCTCCCATATTGCGTCGTACCATTCCTAACCACCCTAGAGGACGAGGATCATCCGGACATAACCAGGCCCATTTTTCTGCGGCGTTAATAGCGGCTTGGTGTTGGTCTGATTCGGCCAGTAACTCTACCAGGAGGTTCCAACTCCAGGCATGATCCGGATTGTCTTCGAGTAAAGCTTCAAATTTCCTTCGAGCTTCTTTCCTGGCGCCGCGTTTGTAGTCCACCCAACCTTCTCTGGCACGCAGACGAATTGGAGTAGAATTTGTTTGGTCCTTCCATTGGCAGACTTCTTCAGCTTTTTGGAAATCGCCCTTGAGTGTCAACGCAATGGCTTTCAATTCAATGGTATCCAGGTGACTGGGGTTGAGTTCAAGAATTTGATTTGCTGTATCGATGGATTCGTCATACAAGCCCGCCTGCAACCTTAGTTCGGTGAGCCGCTGTTTCCATCGGATTTCTTCAGGGCGTTCTTCGACGATTCGCTGGCAGGTCTCCAAAGCCGAGAGCTGCGATTCTATTTCATTTCCCCACTCTCGGAACATTTCCCATCCCCATTCATAATCAGGGTCCAGTTCTACCGCGTCCTGAATCAGTTTGAGCGCTTGCTGAATTTCTCCCTGCTTGTGAAAATAATCAGCCAGATAACCTTTCAGCACAGCTTCATTAGGCTCTCTCTCCAATGCATTTTCCAATACATTTCGAGCGCTGTTGTTATCTCCTTTACGGGTGTATGCATCAGAAAGTTGAGTGATCGCTTTCACCCAATCCGGATTAATTTCCAAAGCGGCTTTGAGCGCCTGGACTTCCAACTCTTGATCATTTTTTCTTCGGTAAACTTCACTCAGTTTAAGCCAGGAAACAGGAACCAATGGAAAACTCTCTGTTGCTCCTTTAGCCATTTCCAATGCTTCATCCAACCGATTCATGTCCGTTAGATGATCGCTGAGAGCTGTCCAGGTTGAAAGGAGATCTGGCCGCGATTCATGAGCTTGCTTGAGAGATTGCCTGAGTTCTTCCGGAGTTAAAACTCCTCTTGCTACCTGACGAAAAGCCTGAAGTCCTTCCCCAGTCAGGGTTTGTCGAACCATTTCCTCTTCAATATAGGTTATCGCGGATTTGCGATCCTGAACATTTGATCCAGATGTTTCAACAAATCCTCGGATTGCTGCTGGATTGTCAGCTGAAAGGCATATCGCCAGGCGGAAATCTTCATTCGCTTCTGAGAGGTTTCCTATTGTTCGGTGTGCATGGGCTCTAAAAACATAGCCCGCTGCGTTCAGTTGATCAGCTTCTATGGCTTCGTTAAATGATTGCAACGCCGGTTCAAATTGGCCCTGATCCATTTGGAGAAGTCCTTTTTCCCTTAAAGTCCAAGCGTCAGATGGATCTATTTCATGAACCCGTTCCAGGATTTGCATTCTGACAGGAGACGATGCGTCAGAGGACCACTCATACCAAAGCCGATTCAATTCCAGTTGATGCGGGAACTTGATACAGGTGTCTTCTAAATGTTTGAGCGCGGCCGAACGTCCTTTGCAATCGGCCAGTGTCTGGACGTAAGCAGTGTGTGTTTCCACTGATAAGGGTTCCAGCTCCAGTGATTGGTTGAGGTAGTCCAAGGCATTTTTAAGACGACCTTCGCGTTTTGCCAGGGCTGCCATTTCCCTCAGCCAATCTGTTTTGCGAATTGAACGCTTGCTGAGTTGAAGTAATTCACCAGCCTTCTTGAATTTTCCGAATTGAATGTATTTCCTTGCTGCAAATAAGCCGAGTTCACCATCATCCGGTCGCGCTGCCAGGGTTTCTTCA
>JAUIHU010000612.1 GCA_030432175.1 Verrucomicrobiia bacterium
GCGGCTTTTAGATGATCTTGAAACTCTGAGTCTACAGGATTTTTTTGAGTGGCATTCACTTCAACTCGCAATCCCCAGGCTTCTCCCTCACTGACATACTCACGGATTTTCTCAGGGCGGTCACCAGCATAGACCTTGACGTCGCGAATACCGCGCTCATGAAGTCTTTCCAGCCAAAGCCCTATAAGCGTCCTGCCCAGCGCAGGTGTCAACGCCAGAGGATACGACTGCGTCAGAAAAACTGTGTCCGGTTGAGGGTCAGGACAATAGATATGTGCCAGCTTTGATTCCATTCAACCCTTTGTTGATTCTTTGTCCTCAGATTTAATACGCGCCTTTGCCCAACAGGACTGCCGGGATTGTTTTCAAAAGGATCCACAAATCACCCCAAAAGCTCCGACTCTCAATATATTGGACATCCAACCTGACCTGACCGGAGAAATCAATCTCACTCCTCCCGCCAATCTGCCACAAGCAGGTAATCCCGGGCATGATGGACAGTCGGCGACGCTCACTCTGTGAATACAACTCCACTTCTCTTGGCACTGGCGGACGCGGACCAACCAATGACATCTCTCCTTTTAATACGTTAAACAACTGTGGCAATTCATCGAGTGAAAGCTTTCTTAACCACTTTCCAATCTTGGTAATTCTGGGATCATCCTTCATCTTGAAAGTCACACCGTCCTCATGCTGGTTCTTGGCTTTCAATGCCTCCAGTCGCGCTTCAGCATCCACACACATAGAACGGTATTTGATCATATTAAACATCTTGCCATCTTTACCTACTCGGGGTTGATAAAAGAATACCGGCCCTCCATCCTCTAGTTTCACCAGAGCTGATAAAAGCAGAAATAATGGCGTGAAGACAATGATAAGAATCAGAGCAGCAAAGAAATCAAAGATCCGCTTAATCAAGAGAGTGCCACCAACCACCCATTTCCAGGACCACCTTTTCCAGAGCACTGCCCCACGCAAGCGAAGCCGGCCCTGCATGGTACCAGCCTGATCAAATCGGCTCATTAAAGCCTGATTGAGAGCTTCATCATCCTGATGAGAAAGTTTGCTGGAGTTCTTATTACTCATGACCCTTAAGCTTTGAATCCAGATCCATTCCGGAGTTCTTCAATCCCGACGCAATGATCAATTGATTTGAGATTTTCTCTACCTCGTCAAAATCCACCGGCGCATGCAACTCGTGGGTCGCCCATCTGGACTGTGACTCGACAAATTTCTGATGCATCGGATCTGTATTGGTCAAAAACTGATGACGAACAAAATCCTCCGTCCGCCCTCGCTCTTTAGTATCACGATCAATTCTCCGCATCAATCGAGTTTCAGAGTCACAGTGAATAAAGTAACTGAATGTCCAATGCTCACGCAATGACGGACACCGCAATAACCAGAGTCCGTCCCATATCACCAATGGTGGACCTGACCGTGTCTGACGAGTTTGCCCTGAAATGCGGGTGTGTGTCGCAAAATCATATATCGGAATTGCAACATCCTGCCCTTTCAACAAACCAAAAAACACCGATTCCAATGTCTCCCAATCCAATGCGTCCGGATGATCAAAGTTGATTTTTTTCCTCTCAGTTTCATCCAGATGCGCCAAGTCCTGGTAAAAATCATCCTGAGAAACTCGAATGACATGGTCTTTCCCAATGCGGTCGGTAACAGCTTCTGCCAGCCATGTCTTGCCAGATGCGCTCCCTCCAACGATAGCCACCGATATTACCTGATCCCTCGTATTCATTAACAAACCACCTAAGAGTTTGCTTTGCTGGCTCCATTTTCCTGAATCACCTGCCCGAACATATCTTCCAGGTCGCAGATGTACCGCTCAAAATCATACCTCTCACTGACCAGTTTCAGTCCGTTCTCTCCCATTTCCCTGGCTTTCTTTTTATCTTTCAATAATTCATCCAACCGTGAAGCAAAAGCTTCCCTGTCCATCCATGGAACCAAATACCCGTTATGCCCATCCTCAAGCCAATCCCGAATCCCTCCAGCGTCAAAGGCAACCACCGGCAGCGCATATCTCATGACTTCCAAACCAATCGTGGCGATAGGCTCGGGCCAAACAGAACTCAAAGCAACCACACTGCATTCTTTGTAATAGCTCTTCAGCTCTTCCTGAGGAACAAACCCCTTGAAGTGTACCTTCGACTCCAATCCTAATTTCTGGTTCAAATCTTCGCAGTAGGCTTTGTGGTTACCGTCTCCAAGTATAATACACTCAAATGGCTCCTTCACTTTCGCCAAAGCTTCGAGAAGCACGTCAACCCCTTTGCCTCGAATGATTTGTCCTGCATAAAGAATCAAGTTTCTCGAGCTGAATTCACTTCGAATGGACGCATCTCCCGGTCGTGGCACCGGAGCATGAATTTCGATCCGGTCCGCATCAAATCCGTTCTTCAAGAGTTCATCTCTCATAAACGTGGTCACGACGACCATCCGCTTGAATTGATGATTCAACCGAATTTCCCGCTTCTTTTGCGAATAACTGACGTATTTCAGAGGAAAACCGCCATCGCGGTTCCTGGCAACAAAAGCAAGACAAGGAAAAATACAGTAAGGCGTGGCCGGTCGATCACATATCTCTCTTGTACGATAGTTGTACTTATAACTCCGCATGCAGTAAATGTCATGATCGTGAACCATCCGAACGAGCGGAATTCCCGAATTCACCAACTCTTCAATGGCGTCCAGTTCCGCCAGCTTGTGCACATATACCACATCCGGTTTGAACTCTTTCAGCGCCTTCCTTACAGATGACCTGACATCGGGTCCAGAGCCCAATGCAAATCGATGCGGAAAAGTCTGACTCCATCCCGCTTCGTTTTTTCCAGTAGGCGGTCCATGCAAAATACCAATGTCATGGCCCTTCTTCCCCAGTTCAGTTGCCGTAATAAACGCATTGGCTTCTGCGCCTGCCAGCGCTCCGAAGCGTACGTGAGAGAAAAGTATTTTCATGATCTGATCAGGCTCACACCCTTGTTTAGCGCCAGCAATACATTCGTCCTTTAATTATTCTTCCTCCTTTAAATCCAGAAACTCGGCAAGCTCGGGAATTTTGTCTGTGTTGATCCAATCCATCCCCGCGTCATGCAACAGTCCCCAAACACTGGATCGATCCGGATGAGCCCAAAATCTCAGCTGACGTCCCTGTGCGTGCGCTGTTTCAATCAGTTGTCTCAATCGTCGTTGCTCATCTTCCGGCATGGCCCCAAAACCATTCCAATCAA
>JAUIHU010000613.1 GCA_030432175.1 Verrucomicrobiia bacterium
CTTGATGACCTGGATGCGATCCAGGTTGGCACCCTCCGGATCCTTGACGGCATGCACCACCAGCTGCAGCGGTTTGTTGCGATCAAGTGGCGGAATATCGGCCCCCATCGGCACCCCCTGCGCATAGGCGCGGCTGATCCAGTCAGGATTGCCCAGCAGATCGGCATCAAAATCCTGGCCGGCAAAGAAAACGAGAATGGAGAAGGCCACGAATCCGATTCTGCGGGTCAGGATGTGAAAGATCTGGCTCATGGTCGGTTGGCGACTTTGATATGGGGACTGGTATTGATAGGAGTTTCCTACTCGTTCAAGGACGCGAAGTTTCTGATTGCCACAGCTCTGGGCATCAGTGGTTGGACCGCTGGCGCTTTGCTGGGGGGAGTGATCCTGGGCATGACCAGGAAGCAGAATGAACATCCGGCGCCCTTAATGATTGGCATGGCTACATCATTGGGAGCCATTATCTGGATACAGGGATCCACCGAAATAGCCTGGCCGTGGTTTACGCCGATCGGACTCGTCATTACCTTAGGATTAGCATTCGGACTTAAACCATTTTTTAGACTTCGAACCCAAACAGTGGGCTAATCCTGACCAAGAAATTTTAATTTTTCATTCCTGATTTTTAATTCAACATGAGCGCCATTAAGACAGCTTCAACAACACGCCCCCCTGAGAAATCAAGTCAACCGGATTGGTTGCAGCGTCTGAACGAAGCCCTGTTTGACGCCCCAGAACCGGGAACGCCACCAACTGGAACCTCCTACCTGAAGGACCTGGACTACTCAGTTGTGCAACAGTGCATGCACTGCGGACTCTGTTTGCCGACCTGTCCGACCTATGATGCCACGCACATGGAGAAGAACTCCCCGCGTGGGCGGATTGCGTTGATGCGGGCGATTGCGGACGAGAAAATCACGGCGACAGAAGCGTTTGCTGAAGAAATGTATTTCTGCTTGGGATGTCTCGCCTGCATGACGGCCTGTCCGGCAGGTGTCAATTATGCGGAGCTGTTTGAAATGGCGCGGGCGGAGTCGGAGCGAACCAAGACGTTGGACTCGCCGAAACGCCGATTCATTCGTGGTGTGACCCTGCAATGGTTATTCATGGATCTTGAACGACTGAGATTGCTTGGGAGATTGATCTGGCTATATCAGAAATCCGGGATGCGTTACCTGGTTCAGAGATCCGGCATACTCAATCTTTTCCCAAAGCGCATGGCAGAAATGGAAGCCATGACCCCGCCGATTCAAAATCATTTTTCCGCTCAATTGATCCAGCCGGTGACAGAGCCCAAGCGTGGTTCTTCAAAGTCAGAGAAACCTTACAAAGTGGCCGTGCTCACCGGATGCGCTCAAGACCTGATTTTCAGTGACGTCAATCGGGATACCGTAGAGGTCCTGAGCCAAAACGGGTGTGAAGTACACACTCCGGCGGAGCAATCTTGCTGCGGATCTCTCCATGCGCACAACGGCGAATGGGAACTCGCCAAGGTTTTGGCCCGCCGCCAGATCGATCAATTTCCACCCGAAGATTACGACGCCATTATTACCAATGCAGCAGGGTGTGGATCGCACCTCAAGCATTATGCATCACTATTGAAAGACGATTCTGAATATGCTGATCGCGCCCATCTCTGGGACCAGAAAATTCAGGACATCCATGAATGGCTGGCAAAAATCGGACCTGTTGCGCCGAAAGAATCCAATCAGCCCGAACAGACCGTGACTTACCATGAAGCCTGTCACCTGTGTCATGGTCAGAGCATTTCATCGCAACCCAGACAGATTTTGAAATCGATTCCCAATCTGGAACTGCGGGAGCTTCCTGAAAGTAACTGGTGTTGTGGCAGCGCAGGGATCTATAATCTGGTCCAGCCCGAGATGGCTAATCAACTCCTGGACCGGAAAATTGGCAAAATCGAATCCACATCCGCTCCAATTGTCGCCACTGGCAATCCTGGTTGCCTTCTGCAGATAATTAACGGCGCCAAAAGTAAAAATTTAAAAATTCGAGTCGTCCATCCCGTCTCACTTTTAGCCGAAGCCTACCGAAGAAATTCCTGATCCATTTCGATCTGCGAAAACATTTTCGTGTCTTTTAAAGCGGTTTTTGTAACAAGCTGATAAACAAGCTGTTGTGATATTTGCTTCTGCCTTTGAAGAGCTTGGTTTTACATCAATAAATCAAGATAAGTTTATACGTTTTGCTGGTTGGGTTGGATTGGGTTTGGGTCAAAAAGACCCGGTGTCTTTGTCAAATCCGGGGTTTGCAGGGGTTGACATAACCCTGCAACTCCCGTTAAACCCCCATGTATGGGTTTCAATCAAACTAAGCCGGAAACGGGTGTTCCCGGACCTTATCAGGTATTCAATTTAAATAATTATCGTAAAATTCCTCAGTTGCAGCGGCTGAGTGAGGATCAGTTGTTTGACATGAAAGTGGTTGGCTCCGTGCTGCCATTTAAGAGTAACAACTATGTCGTTGATGAACTGATCGACTGGGATGATCCTCAAGATCCGATCTTCCACCTGACCTTCCCACAGCGGGGAATGCTGCGAGATCGCCATTATGAAGAGATGGCGGATGCTTTGAATGCTGGTGAACAGGATAAAATCAAAGAAGCCGCACGATCCATTCGACTGGAACTCAACCCTCATCCGGCAGGGCAGAAGGAGAGTAATGTTCCCAGATTGAAGGACGGAACTGAACTGGAAGGCATTCAGCACAAGTATCGCGAAACCGCGCTGTTCTTCCCGAACCAGGGCCAGACCTGCCATGCCTATTGCACATTTTGTTTTCGCTGGCCGCAGTTCGTCGCTTTGGATGGATACAAGTTTGCCATGAAAGAGGCGGAATCCCTCGTTCAATACCTGCGTGAACATCCGGAAATCACCGACCTGCTGTTCACTGGGGGAGATCCGATGGTCATGAAAACCCGCATCTTTAAAACTTATATTGATGCGGTTCTGGACGCTAAGTTGCCCAATCTGCAAACCATCCGAATCGGAACCAAATCTCTCAGTTACTGGCCATACCGTTTCCTGACTGATAACGACGCTCAGGACATGCTGGATTTGTTGAAATCCATCCGGGATCGAGGGATGAATCTGGCGATCATGGCGCACTTCAATCATCCAAATGAACTGCAAACCGAAGCCGTGGAACAGGCGATTGAAAAACTTCGCGCCACTGGAGCGGTGATTCGTTCACAAAGTCCGCTGTTGAGAAACATCAACGACTCGGC
>JAUIHU010000614.1 GCA_030432175.1 Verrucomicrobiia bacterium
TCCTGAATTCCCTGCATTTAGGGAGTTTACTTCTACGATTGTTTTAAAAAAAGATGAACTGGGACTCCTGTCAGGTTCCACTGGACGTTCGATCTGGCGTCAATTGCCAGCAATGTTAGTCAAACACAAAGAAAGCTCTGCTGGAGCTCAAGGGCCTTTGACTCTTCGACATAATTTTAACAGTGAATTTCTTGAGATTTGGATCGGAGCTTTGTTGACTGACAAAGCCAAAATTGAAAATTTCGTAGAGTCCAGATACACCGTTCATCGTGCCCTTCAAGATGAATTTGGCAGGCTTGCTTTTGAAGCAGGAGTTTCTTACGCCGACACGGTTTGCTCATCCTCACTCCTTTTTGCTGTTGGACAATACTATGACCGTCTGAGCGCTGAGAATGCCCCTAAAGAAACAGCAAGAAAGCATTATTGGACCCGAGTTGAGCAAGGAGTTCATCTATTGTTTGAGGCCGCATCAAAACTGGTCGATCCAGACAAGTTTTCCGAATCGGAATGGGGTAAATGGATTTTTAAATGTGCATTGGACGCCTATGAGCAAACGTGCCCGAAGCTGACCCCGAGACAATTGGAAGCGTATTCCTGGGGGCTTCGTTTCCTGTCTTTAAAGAAAAATAAAAAGAACACTAAATCCAAATCTAAAAAATGACAGAATCTACAGCTCACACTTCCCCTTCTCCGGGAGATGATTTCATCCGACGTCTGAGGTCCATGAAAGATGATCGAGCCAAAATGGCAGCGCTGCGAAGAGGACTCAGTCCGGCAACCATCATGGATGCCTGGCCTGTCGTCGCTTCACTTGGGGGAGACATTACAAAACCGCAATATATGGGTATCGGTCCACTTTTTGCGATTCATCCAGACGAGAGTGGAGATTATAGTTTTGGAACGACTTGTAGAAAAATCGCGCTTCCACCAGACCAACACTGGTCACCTGAGGAGTTGAGCGTCAATCGTTTTTTACCACGATTCCGACGGTTGGTATCCAGTGACGCAATGCCTGATTTGTTAGTTCAGCTGCGTTATTGGATACAGTTTGCTCATCATAGCGGAATTGGGGTGAATTATGTTTCTTTGTTCAATGATCTTCGCAAATGGAAGTGGAGTCGGAATGACATTCTGGTCCAGTGGGCCAGAGATTTTTTTCAAGCTCCCAGGAATCCCGAAGTTGATAAAAATAGAGATCCTGTCGAAATTTAGGAGATTAACGTATGGCAAACGCTTCACATACTTTTGATAATACTTACCTTTGCCAGATGCGGATTCCAATGGATGAAGTAATTCAAAACCTGAAAGTTCGCGATCTATATGACTGGCATCAGCTAAGTTGGAAGGTCTTTCCCAATGAACCTGAGTCTTCAAGAAATTTCCTTTTGAGGATTGATCCAATGGAAGGCTTTTATAGAATTCTGATTCTTTCAAAGAAGAAGCCTGTCTGTCCAACCTGGTGCCACCCCGAACAATTCGAATTCAATGCGATTCCAGAATCATTCTATGGCTTCAAAAAATATCGCTTTAGTTTGCTCGTGAATCCGACAAAAAAAGTGCGTTCCAATGCTGCAGGTGAACGAACCAAGAATGGAAGACGCATTGGCCTTCATTCCCGGGAAGAATTAGAAGACTGGATCATTCGCAAAGGGGAAACGAACGGATTTCAAGTAGACATGGATACTTTGTCCATTATCCCCAAAGGAAAAAAATTTTTCTGTAAACCCGGAGTAAGAGGCGCTCATGTAGCTAAAGATTTTCAAGGATTTCTCTCAGTTACCGACTCTGGCAAGTTCCACCAAGCTGCTACCCAAGGCATTGGCTCAGCTAAAGCTTTTGGATTCGGAATGCTGGCATTATGCCCGATCCAATCACCCATTTCATAAATAACAACCATCTAAAAAACTACCCTGATGAAGTTAATTGAACTGCATATCCTCCAATCCTTTCCAGTATCCTGCTTAAACCGTGATGATGTTGGGTCTCCTAAAAGCGCTGTCTTTGGCGGTGTCAACCGCGCCCGTATCTCGAGCCAGTCACTCAAAAGAGCGCTTCGTGAATACGCAAAAGATCATTTCAAAGAGGCCGGTTGGAAGGGAGAGCGAACCAAGCTGATCGTTCAGCAGCTAAAAGATGCTTTACAGCGTCACGGAATCACTGATCAAGACTCTGCAGAGAGTCATGCACGAATCATCGGTGACAAACTTGCTAAACTGGATAACAAAAACAAAAATCAAGTTGGGACCTTGACGTTCCTCGCTCCATCAGAAATTGAGGCCATCGGACAAGCTGTGGCTAACGAATTGCAGGAAAACCCGAAGTCCAAGGATTACGAAAAGAAACTGGACAAAATTTGTAAGCAGGCCTGGCTGGAGGACGGAGTGGATATTGCCTTGTTTGGCCGTATGATGGCCAGTCTTCCTTCTTTAACTTTAGAGGGCGCCGCCATGTTCAGTCATGCGCTTTCTACTCATGAACACAGTAATGATCTGGATTTCTATGCAGCAGTGGATGAGTTGAAGGACAAGAAAGAGGACGCTGGCGCAGGGATGTTGGGTACATTGGAGTTCAGTTCAGCCGTTTATTACCGGTATTGTGCAGTCAATCTGGACTTGTTATTTGACAACGACCACCTGGGTAAACTGGACTCAGATGAACGGAAACTTGTTTTGTCTTCCTTTATCCGGTCGACTTTGGAAGCCATTCCTGGCGCCCGTAAAAATTCAATGAATGCTCACACCCGACCTGGGTTTGTCATGGGTATTGGGAAATCCAAAGGACAACCTCTGCAATTAGTGAATGCGTTTGAAAAGCCGGTCCGGCATCGAAATGGTTTACTCCAACCGTCTGTCGAGGCAATGAAAGCTCATCATGAGGAAATGAAAAAAACCTGGGGAATCCAGTGTGATGTTGAAGTTGAGATTCCAGGTTCAACTGTGGAACAATTCACTGAATCGCTATTGCAAGATGTCTGATAAATTTTTTCTACCCCTGATTCTGGATGGTCCCATGCAAGCCTGGGGTTCCGATTCACGATTTGATCGACGCCAAAGCGAGCTTTTCCCCACACGGAGTGGTGTTTTCGGAATGATTGCAGCGGCGATGGGTATCGACAAACAGAGTGAATCTGAGTTGGATCAATTGAAGATATTTCAGTCTGTTCGGTTGAATGTATTTTTGATGCACCGTCGAGACCATTTCAACAACCCAATTCCATTAAGAAGACTGGAAGACTATCACACAGTC
>JAUIHU010000014.1 GCA_030432175.1 Verrucomicrobiia bacterium
TAATGCATACCCACTAGTTGGCCCGATAACTATCACTGAAATCCACTACCATCCGGGAGAGAATGCAGACGCCGAATTTATTGAACTCATGAATATAAGTGACATAGAAGTCCAACTGTTTGATTCCTCCAATTCTGCCAGATGGATTTTCACAGACGGCATTACGTTTGATTTCTCCAAAAACGATCCTATCTCTTTGGCTCCATTGGAAGTAATTTTATTGGTTAAAGATTTAAGCGTTTTTAACAAAACATTCGTTGTTTCAGACACGACAAGAGTATTCGAGTGGGAATCTGGATCGCTCAGTAATCAGGGAGAAAAATTAGAACTTTCAAAATCCGGAGAGGTTGATTTGGAAGGAAATCAACCCATGATTCGCGTGGATCGAGTTGTTTATGATGACAATGTCCCCTGGCCAGTAAAAGCAGATGGAGACGGGTTTTCACTTCAGAAAATCGGCTTTAATCTATATGGGAATGATGCCTCCTCTTGGACAGCATCGGATCCAACTCCAGGAGAAGTTCCAGCTGAATTCTCTAATAGCTACAGTGCATGGGCATCACAATTTGGAATTGGTATTCAACACTCAACGAAAATTGAAGATCCTGATCAGGATGGAAGACCGAATGTTATTGAGTGGTTGATGGATACCAATCCATTCTTTGCTGAAGAAATCCCATTAATGCATGCCACCCATGATGCCCAAGGAGTGTCGTTGCAATTGCTCTTGCCGGGCATCAACCAACATATTGACTACACTCTGGAATCAACTTTGGTTCTTACTGAAAACTCGAACTGGGTCGAAGTTCCTTTAGAAATCAATGGAATATCGATGAACAGCGTAAATCAGCCAAGCGCCACGTTCACACAAGCAGCGATATTTCTGAAAGCGCATTCTATCGTTTAAGGATTCAAATTATCGAATAACTTCAGTCTTCTATACT
Source organism: Verrucomicrobiia bacterium (assembly GCA_030432175.1). Lineage (GTDB taxonomy): Bacteria > Verrucomicrobiota > Verrucomicrobiia > Limisphaerales > JAUIHU01 > JAUIHU01. The sequence continues at coordinate 945 of JAUIHU010000014.1, forward strand.
TCACTACTTTCAAACAAAGCTCCCTCTCGCGTTCAAATTATAGATCGTGAGGGAGCATTTGTTTCGCGCTACACTTTTCAATGCACTCAGGTATAGCCTCGATGGGTTAATATTACAAATGGATGAAGCAGAGCTTGGAGATTGGCTCAGGAACCCTGGATACATGGGGTTGTAAAATATATTCTGGATTCAATGTTGTTCTAAGCATCTTCGTTGTAGACTTTGTAAGCTGAAAGAAATCAGTCAAACAGAATTCATACTCAATCGAAGTACAATTCATAGAGGCATTATTTCAACCGTACTTTGAGAAAGCCTTCGTACAATAGATCCATACTAAATTCCAATTGACTGATTCCCGGAAAACAAAAAATTGAAGAAACGATGAGAAAAGAAGATTAAAGTGAGGGGAGGGGATAAAAAAAGGAAAAAAGGTGGCGGCAACCTACTCTCACGAGTCGCGAGGACTCACTACCATCGGCAATGCAGAGTTTGACGTCCGAGTTCGGAAAGGGATCGGGTCGTTCCACTGCTTAATAGCCACCACCAAAAGTGATAGGGGATGTTGGGAGGGGGTTGTACTTTGAGAACTACACAAGCGGAAGTGAAAGGGAGAGTAGTAAAGAATGTAAATTTCTCTGATATAAAAAGAGAGAAAAGAGATCAAGCCGCACGACCGATTAGTACTGGTCAGCTGAGCGTGTTACCACGCTTACACATCCAGCCTATCAACCCGGTGGTCTACCGGGGGTCTTCAGTTCCAAAAAGGAAGGGAAACCTTATCTTGGGAGGAGCTTGGCGCTTAGATGCTTTCAGCGCTTATCTCTGCCGTGCATGGCTACGCAGCGCTGCCTTGGACAAGACAACTGCCACACCAGAGGCACGTCATTCCCGGTCCTCTCGTACTAAGGAATGAACCCCTCAAGTTTCCTGCGCCCACAGTGGATAAGGACCGAACTGTCTCACGACGTTCTGAACCCAGCTCGCGTGCCACTTTAATCGGCGAACAGCCGAACCCTTGGGACCTTCTTCAGCCCCAGGATGTGACGAGCCGACATCGAGGTGCCAAACCGCGCCGTCGATATGAACTCTTGGGCGCGATCAGCCTGTTATCCCTAGCGTACCTTTTGTCCGTTGAGCGATGGCGATTCCACATTCAACCACCGGATCACTTGGGCCTACTTTCGTATCTGCTCGACGTGTGTGTCTCACAGTTAAGCATCCTTCTACCCATGCGCTCGGCGCACGGTTGCCAACCGTGCTGAGGATACCTTAGCGCTCCTCCGTTACCATTTGGGAGGAGACCGCCCCAGTCAAACTGACCCGCAGGCACTGTTCCCCGTCTGGATTCACAGAAATCGGGGTTAGAGTCCTAATTAAAGAAGAGTGGTGTTTCACATTGCGACTCCCCGGAAACCGAAGCCCCCGGATCGACGTCTCCCACCTACGCTACGCATCGATAATCAGAACCCAATACCAGCTTACAGTAAAGGTGCATAGGGTCTTTCCGTCCTACTGCGGGCAGGCGGCATCTTCACCGCCACTACAATTTCGCCGAGAACCTCTTTGAGACAGCGGTCCGGTCGTTACACGATTCGTGCAGGTCGGAACTTACCCGACAAGGAATTTCGCTACCTTAGGACCGTTATAGTTACGGCCGACATTCACGGGGACTTGAGCAACGAGCTTCGCGTAAGCTGACAAGTTGCCTTAATCTTTCCGCATTGGTCACGTGTCACACCCTATACATTGTCTTCACGACTTGGCAGAGTGCTGTGTTTTTGGTAAACAGTCGCCAGACCCACTTTACTGAGACCTGCCGAAGCAGGCGCCCCTTCTTCCGAAGTTACGGGGCTATTTTGCCGAGTTCCTTAAAGAGGTTTCTCTCGCGCGCCTTAGAATACTCATCCCACCTACCTGTGTCGGTTTACGGTACGGGTGACCAGGAAAACGAACAGAAGCTTTTCTTGGCAGTGTCGCGGGTGATACGCTTCGGCCGAAGCCTAGGCATCGGTCTTTCCATGACCTATTCACTTAAGACCCTGCGTCCTTTCTGTTCTTGAACCCTAGCCAGCGCAGGAATGTTGACCTGCTGTGCATCGACTACGCCTTACGGCCTCGCCTTAGCTCCCGGCTAACCCTGGGGGGACGAACCTAGCCCAGGAAACCTTAGGTTTACGGCGGCCAGAATTCTCATCTGGCTTATCGCTACTTATGTCTGCATTCTCACTAATCAGGACTCCACTGCTCCTTACGGTACAGCTTCGAGGTCCTGATTACGCTCTTCTACCACGCTTGCGCGTCCGCGGTTTCGGCATACGATTTGATCGCCAATCATTTTCGGCGCAGAGTCGCTTGATGAGTCAGCTATTACGCACTGTTTAAATGGTGGCTGCCTCTAAGCCAACATCCTCATTGTCTAAGCAACTTCACATCCTTTACACTCAATCGTATTTAGGCGCCTTAACCGGCGGTCTGGGTTGTTTCCCTCTTGACAATGAAAGTTATCTCACACTGTCTGACTGCCTGGGTAATGGGATCCAAGGAATTCGGAGTTTGGTTGGTTTTGGTAGCCTGGTAGGGCCCCTAAGCCATTCAGCGCTCTACCTCACTTGGAGTACTGACCAGACGCTAGCCCTAAAGCTATTTCGAAGAGAACCAGCTATCACAGGGTTTGATTAGTCTTTCGCTCCTATCCTCAGGTCATCCGAGCACTTTTCAACGTACACCGGTTCGGACCTTCACTGAGTGTTACCTCAGCTTCATCCTGCCCAAGGATAGATCACCTCCGATTCGGGTCTACCGCCCGCGACATAGTCGCGCTATTCACACTCGCTTTCGCTTCGCCTCCGTCTCAGAGAGACTTAGGCAAGCCACGAACGGTAACTCGCAGACTCATTATGCAAAAGGCAAGCTGTCACCCATTAACGGGCTCCAACACCTTGTAAGTACGCCATTTCAGATTCTATTTCACTCCCCTAGCAGGGGTTCTTTTCACCTTTCCCTCACGGTACTAGTTCACTATCGGTCGCCGGAGAATATTTAGCCTTATCCCGTGGTCGGGACAGATTCATGCAGAGTTTCACGTGCACCGCATTACTCGGGATACCTCTAGGGGGATTAAAACTTCGCGCACACGACTTTCACGTTCTCTGGCGGTTTTTTCCAAAACCTTACGCTCGCTCGCTTCCTCCCATGTTAAGGTCCCACGACCCCGCAGGATAAATCCCGCGGTTTAGGCTGTTCCGCTTTCGCTCGCCACTACTGACGGAATCTCATTCGATTTCTCTTCCTGGGGTTACTGAGATGTTTCACTTCACCCCGTTCGCTTCACTGGACTATGAATTCATCCAGTGATGACTTCCTTTGGAGAAGCCGGGTTGTCCCATTCAGAAATCTACGGATCAAAGCCTGCTTGCGGCTCCCCGTAGCTTATCGCAGCTTGCCACGTCTTTCATCGCTTTCCGGCGCCAAGGCATCCATGGCGCACCCTTAGTAGCTTGATCAAAATTGGCGCTTTTCCTCTTTATCTGGAGAAATTGTAGGACATTATACAACGGATATTGCTATCCGCCGCCTGTCCCTATTCTTTACTACGCTTTTTTACTTGCGTTGTGTAGTTGTCAAAGAACGACCCCTTCCCGCTTCCCAAAGCTTTGTCACCAAGGCTTGTTCAGCGTTGGGGAAATTGTCGTATGTGTTTCGGTTTGCTTTTCACCTTCAGGATGGGCCTGACTGGGCTCGAACCAGTGACCCCACGCTTATCAAGCGTGTGCTCTAACCAACTGAGCTACAGGCCCTTCTGGATCATTCCCAAGGCCTAAGCCAGATATGGTGGAGCTGAGGAGATTCGAACTCCTGACATCCTGCTTGCAAAGCAGGCGCTCTACCAACTGAGCTACAGCCCCGTGAAAAGCTCTCTCTCGCGCTTCCGGGCGCTCCGAACACTGAATTGTGTGATATAAAAGTGTGGTTCCACTCAAGGGGTTACCTGATTGCTCAGGCAATCGACCTAGTGAGCCAGCCTCGTAAGACTGTTCACGTTACTCCTTAGAAAGGAGGTGATCCAGCCGCAGGTTCCCCTACGGCTACCTTGTTACGACTTCATCCCAATCACCAGCCATACCTTCGGCGTCTGCCCCCTAATGGTTAGCTCAACGACTTCGGGTACAACCGGCTTTCATGATGTGACGGGCGGTGTGTACAAGGCCTGGGAACGTATTCACGGCGCCGTAGCTGATGCGCCATTACTAGCGATTCCGGCTTCATGTAGTCGAGTTGCAGACTACAATCCGAACTGGGCCCGGTTTTCTGAGATTTGCTCCACCTCGCGGGTTCGCTTCCCTTTGTACCGGGCATTGTAGTACGTGTGCAGCCCTGGGCGTAAGGGCCATACTGACTTGACGTCATCCCCACCTTCCTCCTCGTTATAGCGAGGCAGTCTGTCCAGAGTGCTCCCTTGCGGGGTGGCAACAGGACACGAGGGTTGCGCTCGTTGCGGGACTTAACCCAACATCTCACGACACGAGCTGACGACAGCCATGCAGCACCTGTGCAAATTGTCCTTGCGGACTCGCCGGCTTTCACCGACTTAGAGATGCATGTCAAACCCAGGTAAGGTTCTTCGCGTTGCATCGAATTAAGCCACATACTCCACCGCTTGTGCAGGCCCCCGTCAATTTCTTTGAGTTTTAGCCTTGCGGCCGTACTCCCCAGGCGGCGCGCTTAACACGTTAGCTCCGCCACGGAAGGGGTCGATTCCTCCCGCAGCAAGCGCGCACCATTTACGGCTAGGACTACCAGGGTATCTAATCCTGTTCGCTCCCCTAGCTTTCGTGCCTCAGCGTCAGGTGTCATCCAGAGACTCGCCTTCGCCACTGGTGTTCCTCTCGATATCTACGCATTTCACCGCTACACCGAGAATTCCAGTCTCCCCTCTGACCCTCAAGCGAAACAGTTTTCAACGCAATTTCCGGGTTAAGCCCAGAGCTTTCACGTCAAACTTTTTCCGCCGCCTACGCACGCTTTACGCCCAGTAAATCCGAACAACGCTTGGGACCTCTGTATTACCGCGGCTGCTGGCACAGAGTTAGCCGTCCCTTCCTCTTTTGCTACTATCAGCTCCAATGCTATTTACATTGAAGGTTTTCTCACAAATGACAGGGGTTTACGAGCCTAAGCCCTTCATCCCCCACGCGGCGTCGCACCGTCAGGCTTTCGCCCATTGCGAATGATTCTCGACTGCTGCCACCCGTAGGTGTCTGGACCGTGTCTCAGTTCCAGTGTGGCTGATCATCCTCTCAGACCAACTACCCGTCTTTGCCTTGGTGAGCTTTTACCTCACCAACTAGCTGATAGGTCGCGGGCTTATCGCAAAGCGGCAGGTCACCCCACCTTTCAACAAATCAAGATGCCTCAATCTGTTCACATTAGGTATTAGCTTATCTTTCGACAAGTTATCCCCAGCCTTACGGCAAATTACCCACGTGTTACTCACCCGTTCGCCACTCCGACTTAATCAAGTTACCCCGATCAAGTCAGCGTTCGACTTGCATGTCTTATCCACGCCGCCAGCGTTCGTTCTGAGCCAGAATCAAACTCTCCGAATTCTGTTTATTCCCCTGTGCAACACTCCTCAAGATCCCCTGTGTTACACTCCCTTTTCTCAAAGAAAATTTCTTTCTAGCCCCTTAACTGGCCTACACTTTCTATCACACAATTCAATTTTCAAAGAACCCAGAGACAAATAATGAGCCATCACCCAGAGGTAGGTGGCTCAGCGCTCTGCCGCTTAACGTTCGACAACCTTATTTGATTCAGGTTTCGCAGTCAACAAATTTTTTGAAAAAATTTTGTTACCCGCTTTCGAAGCGTTGCTCGCCGTGAAGCGAACGGCCATCAAGATAGTGATTTCTGAAAATCGCTCAAGTGTTTTTTTATTTTTTTTTGAATGTTTTTTTTAAGGCATTGATAATCAACGTGTTCTGGATTCAAAAAAAACAAACTTTCCAGCATGACTCGAGGCTCGAAGCGCCTGAATACGTCCGCATTGGTTTTTATCGATTCATCCGAGCCCTGTTCGGGAGAATCAAACAACCAAACTTTCATCGATTGTCCCACTCTTCCATGCTGATCCTTCACCTCTTCACTTCCACATCCCAATCGCCGTAACTCATTGATGGTTAAAAATAAATGATTCAAAACCCCGAGCTGATTTCTAGCTACAATCCATACTTCACCTCTCATTTCCTCTATCAAATCAGCTAAAGTCCAATTAAAGCCCAGTGGAGCCAACAACCCTCCAGCTCCTTCTATAATCGTCAATCTTCTGCCTCTTCTTCGTTCCTGAATCCATTGTACGGTCGTTTCTAAATCCAGTTGTTTTCCTTCCATTTCAGCCGCTAATGCAGGTGTTACCGACGCTTTGAAACACATTTGATTGATTTCAGAATAATTGGCAGGATCGATTTTCTGCGCCCTCCCAAGTATTTCAACATCTTCCATCCCTCCAGAGCAAAATGGTTTCAGAATATTGAATTTCACCCCCATTTCTTGAAGACAATTTGCAGCCAGTGACGCCAGAAATGTCTTCCCTATCCCGGTGTTCACGCCGGTAATCCAAATCAGCTTATTCTGATTCATAAAATTTCTTCCAGAAAGAAGTTATCACCTGATCCCTTCTAGGATAACTGCAAAATGCCTGCCCTATTCACCAACCAATCCTTGATTTCACTGGTCCCAACTGAAGTGGATTAACTGTATGTCCACAGGTGAACTACGGCGAAGAATCCCTTTGAATATTCGCGTGGTTTGCCCAATTTGAACCTGCACGTAGACTTCGAAATTAACGCTCCTCGTATTGAAATATCGCGACATCAAACTAGCGGCCTGTGGACTCCCCCCCACCATACTGGATACTTCACCGACCGACTGAAAGGGTGTGTCATCCTCTGTCGCCACCACTCCATCAGGCCCCGCACGAAAACTGATAATATCCCTGGCCATGTTCTCATCCACATACGGATTCAACAAAATCGCCTCCATCGGAGCTGTATTCAGGTTCATTTGAGCATGTGATAAAGTCGAAAAAAGATCTGCAAGTCCAAGCAGATAAGGTGGTTCTTCCAACATTTCCTGATCCAACATCTCACTATCTACCTGAATTCCCGCTCGCTTTTCGTGAATGCGACTTCCCCAAAACATGGCAGGTGTTACTCCATAAACTTTCAACAACTCCGTGATGTCATCCATCGGACCGTTCTTCGCAAAGTAAGGATATCTCCCATAATACGGGGGAACCATTGAAAGGTAATCGTCTGATTCAAACCCACTCAGGTGCGTTTCGTCGTCAGGGTCCATCCAATCTAATATGGAGTCCCGAATCACATCTACATCCCCAGGCTCAACACCTATCAGGTTTAATGCCTGATTCAATATCACCTCATCCGCAATGTTGATGTTAAATTTTCGCTCCAGATCTACGATTTTTACTGAAAATTTCCCCCTCCCAAGCTCATTGTCCGTAAGCGAAATCTCGGGCAGCTCTTCTCCAAGCGGATCCCAAACGCCGCTGGCCCAAAACTGTCCAAGCGCATCGTAAGGTTCCTGCTGTAATGAAAGCGCATATTTGGCAAGCTCCATGCCAGATCTACCGAGCCATTCAAACTCGGAGTCCATACCGCCATTTCCCGCCAGACGCGTTTCAACCCGCATCGTGTACGCCAAGCCCCCAGCCATGATACTCAGCGTTACAATCACCAGCATCACAATAATGAGAGCGATTCCCCTCTGTTCTGCTTGGCCTTGTTGAACAAATTTTGAAACTCGTCGGAATTCAGTCATACACGATTCCTTAAAATAAAAATCTTACCTTCCCCCGTTAGGAAACCCGGAATTGTTCGGGACTCGATTCAAACTATTCCCTGGATTGGTACGATCTGGTCTGCCTGGTTGCCCTGGACGCGCATTGCCATCTGGATTTTGCAATCTACCTGCGCCCGCAGCATTTCGTGGGTTAGGGCGTTGCCATTCTTCCTGAATCGCAACGGCAGGAATCGCTACCAGCTTGCTATAAGTGCGCTCCACTTTTCCAGATCCGCCATCCGTCAATTCCAATCCCAAACGAAACTGCACCAGCGTGGGCATCTGGTTGGTCATCGTCCATTCAAACAACCAATCCTCCTCCTGTTCATCCCAATAAAGCGCTTCAAAAAATGTGACACCATCCGCCAATCCAACTGTGTAAGGTTCTGCTTCAGTTTCTACATCAACGAGAACAGGCGCTTGTTCCATAAATAACTGCGCAGCGCCTGCATCATTTTCTCCAACATAAAATGAAATCCTTCTGACTGGCTCACCTGGAAAAAAGCCCGCTCCGATAAAAGAGTCAGAAAGTGTGGAAACAAAACTCAACATACTATTGTCTCCGTCTGCAAATCCTTCAAAGGAATAAAAAATCTCATTTGCAGCAAACATCTGAGCGCCACTCAACGACTGATTCAGACAAGACATTGTCATCCTGATCTCCTGGACTTGTTCCGCCGCTTCACGTCCTATCCTTGATCCTCGAAGAATCGAACTCCAACTGGTATAGATAGCCGTGAGAATCATCCCGAACAAAGCAATCGCAATCAATACTTCCACCAGCGTAAAAGCTAGCGCTGACCGCCTCACTGCTTGCCGTTTCGTAACCATCTTCATCGCCTGCCGCCTCCCCCAAATCGATTCAAACCCCGCGATTGTTGATTCTCCGCTTCTGGACGAAACAACAAAATACTGAGTGTTGTGTCTTCTGTTCCATCGGGCCTGAAAATTTGAAAATCCACCAGGTAAAGCCCGTTTGTAGTGATCATCTCTGTATATTGAGTCCACTGGAACCCTGGATGTTCTTCTCCGAAATCTCCAGACATCGCTCCTTCCTCCACAAAGTTTGTTTTGGCATAAGCTGCAGCTAAAGATCCTGCGTCTACCAGAGAATCTTCCAACCCTCGAGCAGCTCTCAGACTCCGCGTCGTTAATTCGAGAATAGCAAAAATCGCCATGAAGAAAATCGCCGTCGCTATCATGACTTCAAGCAACGTGAACGCGAAACCGGAACAGCGCCGGACTTGACGATCAACTTGATTCTCAGTTGAGAAATTCAATCTCATAAAAATCTAATCCAGCTATTTTATCAAAGGCCCGGCATCGGCGAGCCCCGTAATCACATTCACTTCAATCTTCCTCCAGTCCCGCTCCTCCCAATTCAATACCATCGTAAATTCATCACACGTCCCGTTCGGATAAAACATCACCAATGCGCTTTCCTGATCTTTGTATTCCCAGAAATTCACATCTAACAACTCTAATACAACTTCCTCTTCTATATTACCCGAACTCTTAAAAAATCCTCCTTGCCTTTTCTTAGCAGGAACAGATTCTCCAACATTCATCATCCTCATTTCCTGCTCCTGCTGCGCCATGGCCTGCATCTCTTCGTACCTTCCTACTATAGAACCTCCATCCATTATTGGAGTATCTGAGAACAATGAGCTGGATCTGGATTTCGGCAGTTGCACCACTTCAAAACGCCGTTCAACAGGATAGAACATTACCCCAGCGGGAGAACCGGACATGATCGCCTGAGCGCGCGCTGCAGATAGAGCTTCCAAGACTTCAGTCACTGTCTGCTGCATTGGATTCTTACGCATGGCTCGGAACATGGAAGGAATCCCCACACCTAAAAAAATCCCAATGATGCCAATCACGATCATGATCTCGATCAGAGTAAATCCGGAACGGCGACGCGAGCGCACAACCAATTCGGCTTTCTGAAAGCTTTGGGGATTAGAGCTGTCAGTTTGCATCATCATTCATCATTCATCATTCATTAGAACCTAGCGAGCAATGTTGGAAGTGATAGCGAACATTGCGGACAATATACTGAAAAGCAAACCTCCCACACCAATTGCCATCACAATAATCAGGATCGGTTCAATCAAATTGGTCAGAGTACGCAGGGCTACAATCAATTCACTCTCATAAGTCTCCGCCACATTTTCCAGCGACCCCGGCACATCTCCCGTATCTTCACCAATCTTCAACAAATCGATCATCAATTGAGGAAAAACTCCACTCTTGGCCAGTGGCTGGGCAATGGTTTTTCCATCCGTCACTTCTTCTCGGGTCTTAGCAATGGCTTCCTGAATAATGACATTCGAAATAATCTTCTCAGTAATGGAAAGCGCCGTCAAAACCGGCACACCGTTCTTCAGCAATGTCGAAAGCGTCCTGGCAAACTGACCAAAGACATTCATCTGAAAAACTTTACCTAACACCGGGACCTTCAGTTTCCACCCATCAATCATTCGCCTGCCTGAATCAGACGCTTTGAACCGTGAGAAAATCACACCCAATGCAAGGATCACGATTCCCATAAGCCACCAATAATCCTCAAAAATTGTGCTCATGGTCATCAGCGCCTGCGTTGAGGGCGGCAGTTCCACCTGCAAGCCTTCAAAGATCTCCATAAACTTCGGCAGCATGAAACTCATGAAAAAGAAGATAATGATCACCCCGACCGAAGCTACAATCGCTGGATAAATCATCGCCGACTTGAACTTGGACTGCACTTCTGCAAAGCGTGTGTAGTGCTCTGCCAATCGTCTCAACACATCCAGCAAAGCTCCACTCTGCTCCCCGGCCCGAACCATGCTGATGGTTAAATTACTGAACACCGCAGGTTGTTTGGACATGGCGTCAGAGAGATTTCGACCTTCCATCACATCCTGCTTCAACTGTTGAGTCACTTCTTTGGGAATCCCTTTGGTGTCAAGGTTAGAAGCGCTCTTCAATGCCATCGTCAGCGGCATCCCAGACTTGATCAGGTTGGCCATCTGGTGCAAATACCTGGCCATTTCCTGCATCTTTGGAGTCCTCTGCCGATTGAAAAGATTCTGAAGAAATAACGGCATTGCCGAAGGTTTTTCTTCAGTTGCAGCATCATTGGAACTCTTTTTAGGGGCGGGCTTCTTGGCTGATTTCTTTCTCGAAAGCAAAGAATTTTTCTGAGCTTCAACGGATAACGGAAATAATCCCTGCTTTTGGATGAGTACCAACGCTGCGGACCGGTCGGACGCTTCCATTATGCCTTGTGAAAGTTCTCCACTGCGTTTGCGCGCTTTGTATGCAAATTGAGCCATGCTCTTTGTTTTCTATTCAGTTTCTGAAATCATTTCGAGCTTTGGTGCCTGCAATCAGGAATAATTCCCGATCCTTCTTTTTCTGTCGTTCAAAGTATTAAACCCGCCCGAGATTGAAAGTTGCCCCTTTTTGTTTATGCCCGAGATTTTGCCGACTTTTTAAGAATCCCATCATTCAGCCCGCCTCCGCGTCGATATCCGATCAAATCCAGCGTCACAAACTGAAATCCGATAGCTTTCAGAGAAGTTCCTATTTCCGCCCCCCACTCAGGATGAGTAAAAAATCTCTCCCATTCTTCACTGCCCAACTCAATTCTGGCCAGTTGCCCCTGCTGCATTTCATGACTCCGCACTCGAACTTCCTGAAATCCCCACCGATCTTTTAACAGTCTTTCCGCCTGCTCTATGGCAGACAGTTTTTCCGAGGTGACTTGTTCTCCGTAAGGAATCCTGGAACTCAAACACGCCATCTGTGGTTTATCAGCGGTCGGCAGGCCTAATCGACCCGATAATTCCCGAATCTCCGCCTTGGTCAGCCCGACTTCCTTCATTGGAGCCACAACAGAAAACTCCTGCGCCGCCTGCGCTCCCGGCCGATAATCCCCAACATCGCTGGCATTCTCGCCATATAACACCTGCCGAATCCCGGTTTTCTTCACCACCTCCTCCATTTCTTCAAACAAGGCGCTTTTGCAGAAATAACAGCGATTAACCGGGTTTTTCAGATAGTTCTCATTGTCAAATTCCCGGGTCCGAATGATTTCCAACGGAAACCCAAACCGTTCCGCTATTTCAATCGCTTCCTTCAATTCCTGCCGAGGCAAACTGGGAGAATCAGCGATGACTGCCAACGATCGCGATCCCAATGTCTGATGGGCTACAAATGCCAGAAAGACCGAGTCCACCCCACCCGAATACGCCACCAGGCAGGATCCCATTGCCGTTAGCCGGTCTTTGAGTCTTTGAAATTTCTCGTTCGTCGGGTCCACGTTCTCAACATGCCACGAGGCACTTCGGTTGTTAAGTTTTATTCCTGTTTCCAAAGAGTTGCGGCTTGAATGTTCCCACCATTCAAGAAAGATTTAGAATCAAATGAAACCCGACAGCATCACCATGTCCCGGATGGTCAATGATTTGGATCTTAATAATAGTGAAAGAAAATCCCCATCCGCTCTGACTGATCAACGGAAATTGAACCTTTTCTCTTTATGGTTGGGTATATACTCGATTTCGGGAGCCATCACTGCGCTTTCCCAGTCCAATCCTTTAGCTACTCATTCAGCATTGAGCCCCGAAGCCCAGGCTGTGATGAAATTTCAAAAGCTGGATAGTTCCTGGAATATCGCCCCGGTTGCTGTGGACCCTTTGTTGGAAAACCCGGTGGCCATTGATTTAGACCCATACGGTTCAATCTATGTTGCCGAGACTCACCGATTCAACGTATCCGTCCGAGACATCACCCAGAACACGCAATGGCTGAATGCCGATCTAGGCCTGCGATCAGTAGCTCAGCGTGAGAACTTTCTAGAGGTTGCATTCGGTGACGAAAAAAATCTGCTCACTCGCGATTCTGAAATTCTTCGCAAAATTACCGATCAGGATGGCGACGGGATTTATGATTCGAGTGTTGTCTTTGCCGATGGATTCAATCGCGCCGGATCCGGCATTGCCGCAGGCGTTCTCGCAGGGTCCGATCAGGTTTATTTTGCCAGCATCCCGGAACTTTGGAGCTTCGAAATTACTTCCCCGGAGGCGACGGAACCGGCAAGCCGAAATATTCTGAGCGAAGGATACGGTGTGCATATTGGAGTCACCGGACACGACCTCCACGGACTGACCTGGGGACCGGATGGCCGGCTTTATTACAGCGTAGGCGATCGCGGATTCAGCGTCCGAACCCAGGAAGGGAAATGGCTAGACTTTCCGGATACTGGAGGTGTTTTGCGCTGTGAACCTAATGGAGCCAACCTGGAGGTCTTTGCTTATGGCATGCGGAATCCGCAGGAGTTGGCCTTTGATGCCTTCGGAAATCTGTTCACCGGCGACAACGACACCAATGGAGCGGACCAGTCCCGTTTATTGTATGTCGTTCAAAATGGGGATTACGGATGGCGCTGTTCCTACCAGCATCAGGAAGGATTCGGCCCCTGGGTTCAGGAGAGTGTCTGGCAGGGGCGCATCGACGGAACCCTCCCCACTTCAGGCTATGTGGCACAAGGGCCTTCCGGTCTGAGCTTTTATCCGGGCGTGGGCTTACCGGACGATTTTCAAAACACCTTCTTCCATTGCGACTTTCCCGGCGGGATCTGGAATTTCAAAGTCAAACCCAATGGCGCCGGTTTCGTCCTCGATTCCAAACGCAAGTTCCTCTGGGATCTCTGGCCAACGGATGTGACGTTCGGTCCGGATGGATCCATCTTTATAGCGGACTGGATCTCTGGCTGGGTGATGCCAGACAAGGGCCGCATTTATCGTATGGACCCCGGCCAGTCATTCTTTAAATCATCTCCCGAAGTCGTTCAGCTGAAGCAGGAAACCAGATCCGCGCTCCAGGAGAGCTGGCCAGACTCTGCGGCATTTGTGGATCAAGCCCTGACCTACTTGGCTCATCCAGACCAACGTGTTCGCGCCAAAGCCCGTCGATGGATTTCTATCCACAGCGCCCAATCCTGTATATGGGAGGCTTACGCAAATGCCCGACCTGACATCGCCGAAATTGAATCGGATTTAATAGCACAGGTCGAGTGGATCTGGACCGCCTGGCAAACCGGCTGGCGTCATTCTTCGCGTTTGAGCGAAATCGAATCCCTGCTGAAGCCCATGCTGAAGGCAAATGATCCGGAAGTCCGCGCTCAATCCGCTCGTGTTCTGGGCGATCTGAAAATCCAGTCAGCTCGTTCTGAATTTCAACGACTGCTCAGCGATCCGTCACCTCGTGTTCGCTTCTTTGCAGCGATAGGACTGAGCCATACCGGATCTGCCGACGCCATTCCTGATCTAGTCCAATCCATAGAGCAAAATGACGATCAGGATCCGTTCCTGACTCATGCATTTGTCCAGGCATTACAGAAATGCTTGGACGTGCCCGAAATCACCGGATTGACTCAATCCGATAATCCCCGCCCAGTACGCCGAGCCGCCTTACTCACTTTGCGCCAACTGAAATCTTCTGCAATTGCTTCGCTCTTGTCTGATAACTCTCTGGATCTCCAATACGAAGCCGCCCGGGCGATCTATGACGCGCCCATTCCAGAAGCCTACCCCTCATTGGCGGAAGCGCTTAGCAATCCAAACATCAATCCGGCTGTCTACTCCCGGAGCATTGAAGCAAATGCCCGCATCGGTTCCAAAGAGACCGCGCAACGTTTGATTCAACACGCGCTGAAATCCCCATCTTCAAAAGAGATTCCAACCAAATCCAGAACCCAAGCCATTCAAGCGCTGACCTGTTGGAAACACCCCAGCCCGATTGACCCCATCATGGGCTTGTGGCGTCCTTACACGTTCCCGACCGACCGTCACCCGGATACGATCCGCAAACTCCTGCAATCTGAACTCGCGACCACCCCATTGAATGTTATCGAAGCTGAACTTGCTGTCCAATGGATCCAGACATTTCAGGAACTGAACCTGCGTTCATTGGCTGACTGGATCGACAACAGTTTCGATCAATCCGAAGTCAGCGTTCGAATTGCAGCTCTGAATGCCTTGATGGAATGGCAAACCGAGTCCAGCTCGAAACGCTTGCTGCAAACTCTCAGCGATCCGTCCGTGGAATTACAGACGGCTGCGTTTAGCTGGTTGGATCCCTCCCGCTACGAGGACACAGTCACACTTTTGAAATCAGTTATTTTGAATCCAGGAGGAAATCTCAACCTCGAAACATCAACCAAAATGGGACAGGTCGCTCTCAAAAAACTATCCGAGCTTTCAAGCGACAATGAGAACCCGACCGCAATGGAGGCATTCACCGAGATTTCAAAATCATTTCTGGTAGAATCACCCCGCCCGGATTGGGAGCTGGAGTGGCTGACTGGCGTCGAGGGGATATCCAATACAAACCCATCAGCATCCATCCGTTTGTATTTAGAGGAATACCAAAGAAGTTTGGCTTACAAGAACGGCAAGCGTTTCCTTTCCGGTGGGCAGCCTGAAATTGGATCTCGATTATTTTTCAACAAACAGGAAATCGCCTGTTCCCGCTGCCATCAGGTCAAAGCGAACGGCGGTGTTGTAGGCCCCGCGTTGGATCAGGTCGCAAATCGACTCACGCCAGACGAAATCCTGCAGTCCATTCTGGAACCCAACGCGGCGATTGCCGAAGGGTTCGAATCCATCCTGATCACCACCATTACTGGCGATTTCCATTCCGGAATTATTAAAAGCGAAAGCGATCAACAGTTGGTTCTGCAAAATCTGGATCAGGGAGAGGTCACCATTGAGAAAGACGATATCCTCTCCAGAGAGCGAGGCCCCTCCGCCATGCCGGACGGGTTGGAAACATTCCTGACGCCTGAAGAACTGCGCGACCTGATGGCTTATTTGATTTCGCTTAAAGAATAAAACAGGCGAGAACTTGCTATTGCCGCCAAAATCAACTGGAATTCAAACCTGCAACCTTTAAACTGGTTTCATGTTTTTCCCAGGACAGCCGACCACTCCACGATCACCGCGACGGAGGTCATCTGATGGATTCCCAGAACCCGTCGTTTCCAGAATGCTCTGGGGCGTCCTAATCTTATTCGGCTCCTGGAGTGGTTCTGCAAACCCTGTTCAAACAACGGAGAACGATACATCACCAACAAGCATTTCCTTCAATCAACAAATCCGCCCCATCCTCTCGGAAAACTGCTTCGCCTGCCATGGTCCGGACGCCTCCCAACGCAAAGCCAAACTGCGACTCGATTTTCCACCTGAGGACAAATCCATCTTGGCTCCCGGTCAACCCGATCAGTCCGAAGCGTTAAGGCGAATCACTACAACGGATCCGGACGACCAGATGCCTCCGCCAGACTCAGGCAGCGAACTGGATGAATCAGAAATCCAACTCATCCAACAATGGATCAAATCCGGAGCGCCTTACGAGCGTCACTGGGCATTCCAACCCATTCAAAGACCTCCGCTGCCTGGAGTTCAGAACCGGGACTGGGTCCGCAACCCGGTAGACGCATTCATCCTGGCTCGTTTGGAAGAACGGAAAATCACTCCAGCGCCAGAAGCCGACCCGTCCACTTTACAACGTCGTCTGGCTCTGGATTTGACCGGTCTCCCCAACTTACCTGACAACCCTTCAGTTCAGTCTCCTGAAGAGGCTTATGCTGCCTGGATTGAGGCCGCGCTGAATTCACCGACTTTTGGCGAACACCTCGCCGGACCCTGGCTGGATGCCGCCCGTTATGCTGATTCCAATGGCTACCAGAATGACGGTGACCGCGAGATGTGGCGTTGGCGGGATTGGGTGATCGAGGCGTTCAACAACAACATGCCTTTCGATGATTTCACCATCCAGCAAATCGCCGGCGATCTATTGCCCAATCCCACTCTCTCAACCCGCATCGCCACAGCCTTTCACCGGCTGCATCGATACAATTCCGAAGGTGGCTCTATTCCTGAGGAAACATTAGTGGAAAATGCTGTCGACCGGGTTTCGACTACGGGAACTGTCTGGCTGGGACTGACTCTGGGGTGCGCCCGTTGCCATGACCATAAATACGATCCGGTTTCT
>JAUIHU010000615.1 GCA_030432175.1 Verrucomicrobiia bacterium
CATTGTTTTTCCAATTCATAAAGTAAGTTTTCATTCATAATACATGCCTTCCCCCGAACAAACTGTCCGGGTTTACACTCCTGAACCTGCATTACAGCATCCCTGGAAATTGATTCGAGGTCTGCTTCAGGATGTTTGGGCTGGAAGAGAGTTGGCGTGGCGCTTGTTTGTTCGAGATCTCAACGCTCAATACCGACAAACTTTCCTGGGTTATGTTTGGGCTTTTCTGCCACCGCTGGTTGCGTCTTTGATGTTTATTTTCCTGCAGAGTCAGGGTATTACGAAAATCGATAGTCCAGGAATCCCTTACGCAGCGTTTGCAATGATGGGAACGCTGCTCTGGCAGACATTCGTTGACTCCATTACCAGCCCACTGAACGCGATCCAGGCCGCCAAAGCAATGCTGGCAAAGATCAATTTTCCACGGGAAGCATTGTTGATGGGAGGAATGTACATGGTGGTTTTCAACTTCCTGATTCGG
Source organism: Verrucomicrobiia bacterium (assembly GCA_030432175.1). Classification (GTDB taxonomy): domain Bacteria; phylum Verrucomicrobiota; class Verrucomicrobiia; order Limisphaerales; family JAUIHU01; genus JAUIHU01. The sequence continues at coordinate 482 of JAUIHU010000615.1, forward strand.
TTGGTGTTATTGGCTGGAGTCATGTGGTATTGGGGAGTCACTCCGGACTGGCGGCTTGTTTTATTTCCGATTGCAATGTTTGGATTGATGTTGTGTGGGTTGGCTGTTGGACTTCTGCTGCTTCCGATTGGAACTCTTTATGGAGACATTAGCAAAGGTGTGCCGATCATTGCTCAGTTCTGGATGTTGCTGACTCCAGTCGTTTACCCGGCGAGGACCGAAGGGTTTGCTGGTTGGTTGGCGACCTGGAACCCGATTTCACCGGTTCTGATTACGGCGCGAGAGGCTCTCGGAGGGATGGATTTTACTCAATTGAATGCAGCGGGCGTTGTGATTTGCGTAGCAGGGCTAATAGCTTTAGTCGGCGCATTGGGGTTTCGGATGTTTATCCCGAGATTGATTGAACGGATGGGAGGATGATCGGGAGTGGGTCGCATTAAAACTACATTCAAATCCTTTATTCCACCTGTTCTGGGCAATATTTATCGACATTTGCGATACTCTGGTCAGACTGAAAAACCATTGTTCAATCCAGACCCGGAAACATGTTCGACCAGTTCTCCTGAAGGCGTTTTTTATTATCAGAGCTTCAATTCCTTTTTAGGTTTGTATGGGACTTATTTTATTGAAGAAATCTATGAATTTAAGTCCGATACCGACCAACCCCTGATTATTGATTGCGGAGCCAATATCGGCGTTGGCTGTCGTTACTGGAAAAAGTTATATCCGAAATCCAGAGTCATTGCCTTTGAAGCTGATAAAGATATTTATGATATACTTTGTCGTAATATGGAGGGTTTGCCAGGGTTTGAAGCAAAACCGATGGCGGTCTGGAAACAAGATGGTTCTCTGAAATTTAATGCGGTAGGAATTGAGGGAGGACATTTGGAGTTGAATGAAACTCCGGTTGACAGTCCTTCAGAAAATAAAGCGAAACAAGTTGAAATCCCCACTTTCCGACTGAAGAACTTGTTATCTCAAAAAGTTGATTTGCTGAAAATGGATATAGAAGGAGCCGAACTTGAAACATTGAGAGATTGCAAGGATTTACTCACTAATGTAGATCGGATTTTTGTCGAACATCATTCTTTTCTAGGACAACCGCAGCGACTTGCTGAATTTTTTGAAATTCTTGAATCGGCTGGATTCAGACTGAATATCCAGCCAGATGAACCTCTGAAATCACCTAAACCATTTCTAAACCGAACCATACATAATAATAAAGATGGTTGGTTGAATATTTTTGGATTCAGAGAGTGAAGGGCTCTCCCAACGCAACCTGATGCTGAAAGCGATCCGGTTCTCAATGAGCTCTTTTTAAGAGATTCATACCTGCTAAAGAGCTTTGGCTGCGAATCAAGCGGTGATTAATGAAAGTTGTCTACGTTTTAACGAGCAAAGGAAAAGATTTCTTTTCAGCAATGACTCGTTTATCTGCCGCTTCGGTTCGATGTTCTTGTAAAAATTTTGAAGTCTGGCTGGTATGCGATTCGGTCACTCATAAAGCGTTGATTGAAACGGGTGATCAGCTGCTGAATGAAGTGGATCAAACCATTGCTGTTGATTCAGTCTATGAAGAAGCGGTCCTCCGAAATAGAGATCTGAAAACCCGGCTCAGACTGTTGGTCGAAGGAAACTTTTTGTTTTTAGACAGCGATATGTTAATTCGTTCAGATCTAACTGGATTGTTTGATCTGAACGAAGACCTGGCAGTCACTCCCAATCACTCCTTCCTCGACCCCAAACTTCAAATTGGTGATCAAGACAAGAATGATCTAGATCAGATGGGGTGGAGTCCCAGAAATGATGTTTACGCAAATGGAGGTTTCCTCTGGTACAATGAAACCCCAGCAGCTTCAGATTTTGCCGAAGCCTGGCATCGCAACTGGACCCAAAGCAGTCAGAAGCTTGGACGATACAGAGATCAGCCTTCACTGAATCATTCATTAAATTCAGTCCCAAAGCTGGAACTCAAGATTTTGCCTTTGGAGTTCAACGCTCAGTTTAGAGCTAATATGCGTTCCATACACGGAGCAAAAGTGTGGCATTATTACGCAGCTGAACGGATTGGCGCAACGACTGGATTTGAAGCTCTCACGCTTGGACTCATGCAAGGCGCTCCGATCTGTATGGATGAAGTTCAGACGATGATCGATCGTCCACACCCCTGGCGGAGGGATTATTGGTGGGATGATTGGATTGCGGGTTCTGTACAAAAGAAAAGTGAACTCAGTGTCTCCGACCGGATCTGGTTGGAAGGACGACGCCTGGAATCTATCAAGTATCGAATCAGAAATCTCCTGAAGAAGTAATTTCTGATTGAATTATTTAGCGATCTCGATATGCCCATCCGCGTATGTATAGCCGGGTTTGATGAATTAAAAAATACCTCCGGAGTAACCACTTGGATGACCGGTATCCTTCCGCGTTGGAGGCAGAGTGGTTTCGAAGTTAGTTGTGCGCTGTATTCGTTTTGTGATCCTGGTAACAAAGGGTTTCTGGAAAATTTTTTATTAGAAAATAATTATCCATATCGACGCATCCAGATGTGTGGTTCTGGATTTACGGATTCACTAGTCCAGTGGACAGTTGAAGTAGTCCGAAAAATTTTCAATGCGGATATTTTTATTCCGAACAGTATTGTGCCAGCCTGGTACGCTTGTGATGAATTGGAATGGAACGGCGTAAAGTGCATTGGTGTGGCGCACGCATCCTGCGATCTATATTATGCCTTGGTAGACAGATGCGTTTCACTGGGATC
>JAUIHU010000015.1 GCA_030432175.1 Verrucomicrobiia bacterium
CAATATCCAGATCTCCGCGCAGGAAAGGCAGCGCGGTGTTGGCGGACGGGAAGAGGTGATTGTGAACAAATCGTTCCCCCGATTCTCCATCCGGTTTTTCCATCGCGCCAAAATCTTCGGACCGCTCCAATGGCATGTGACAGGTTGCGCAATTATCAGCCGCTTTAGGAGGAAAGTAAAACGACCGAGCTCCATGACCAGCGCCGCTCAACACAAAAGCGTCATAATGGTTTTGTCCGCGCAGCCATTCCTTATAATGCGTCACCTCACCTGGCAGACTCACCTTGTGACACGTACTGCAAAACTCCTCGGACTTCATGAACGGTTTGAGAAACATGCGTTTGTGAAACTCCGGTTTGGCTTTGATCATTTGACGGTTCAGGTATTGGAGGAACGAGTTGGTGGAGTTGACGAAAGGATAATGTACCGGCTCTGAAATCGTGTAATCTGCATTTCCCCGATTGCTGTTGACTGCTGTGATGGCGTGACAGGAAGTACAGGTAATACCTGCATCGGCAGTCGGATGGTTGTTGATGTCATAGTTCGGATCATCGAATTGTCCGCTGAAGAAAGGGACAGGATCGTGGCACCCGGCGCACCAACGAGATGCGCGCACGTCCCCGTCCCTCTTCAGACTTACCTCACGCGTTTCCTGTATGCTGAACAGGTAAAATGGATTGTTGAACGAACTGAAATGGTGGGAGCTGTGAAACCAGTTGTCGTAAGTATCGCTGTGACAATCCTGACAATACTGATCCATCATCAACGTCCTGGCCGGGATAAAATTACCCGTATCGGTACGAGCCAGACTGGGAAGGAAATAGCGTCGACCCTCTTCAGATCCGAGCTGACTGGGTCGAGGTTTGAAGGAATGAAACGAAGCCAGTCCGAGCGCCAGGACCGCAACTCCAGCTCCAAATCGAACGCCGTACTTCCATTGGATCCGCGGTCCCGCCAGTCGATGAAGAATGTACAACCAGATACAAACCAGTGGAGCCAGGACATGAGCCCAGTAAGCCCATTGACGGGAAGTTGGGTTGGTGAGTCCAATGTTCTTCCAGGAAAACAAATCCACCCGAGTCAGGGCAATTCCTGACACCAGCACAATGACTCCCATAATAAAGAGCGCATAACCCACACGGACAGCCCGACGATTGGGGCGTGAGTTCGCGTTCTTCATGTGGATCAATCCAAAAATCAGGTAAGGCAGGATAAAAGCGACACCCAGGAAAAGGTGTCCGAGGAACATGATTTGATAGAAGTAATTCTGGTACAACGTCGGGTAATTAACCCACTCCAGAAAAGTCACTGAAGCCAGGTAGCTGGAATTGGCAACCAACGCTGCGGACAAAAGGAAAATAGCCCAAAGCAGAACCCGAAGACGAGGTCCAATAGCTTTGATGTAAACCTTGCGCGCGGGCTTGGGAGTTGTTTTGTGCGTTGTGGAATTCGAGTTGGGTTCCTGATGCGGCTGGGACATGGAAATCGGATTTGGATTGTCAGGGTCGAATATAGGTGTTCAACAAGTGAGAATGTCATAAAAGTATTGGGAACAAGAATAATTCAGGGGCGAAGTGTTTGTTTGAAGGGATGAATGGTGAAAAATAAGCGGCGGGATGAAAACCGTAGGGACACGCCCACGTGCGTGCCCCAGGGGATAAGTAGGGGCTCGCCCAAGTGCGAGCCCATCAGAAACAACAACCAGGGGATAAATTATGAATTATGAATTATGAATTATGAATTATGAATTGAGAAAACATTTCCCCGACCCAACATTGTTTTTCAGGCCGTTTCGTGGGAAAACAGGTCATGCATCAAATTTTGAACAAAAATCATCTGGGCGCCACAGTTCTAACCGTCGGGCTAGGATTAGTCAGCTTATCGCTGAGCGCTGAGGAAGTGGATGTCTATCTGCTCTCAGGGCAGTCGAATATGCAGGGGATCGGGTTGGTGGCGAATTTACCGGAGGATTGGCAGCAGTCGGTGAAGGGCGCTTATTTCTGGAATGGGCAAAGTTTTGAGACGCTGGATCCGAAGCAGACGAAGATTTCAACACGCGCAGGTGAGTTTGGTCCGGAGATCGGGTTGGCGCGGGCTTTGAAAGCGGCGGATTCGTGTCGCGAGATTTACTTGATTAAATTTTATCGCAGTGGCCAGCCGTTGGATCCGGGTTGGAATGGTTACCAGTGGATGGGAGATCCGGCCGGCGCTGGACGCGCTAATTTTTATCCGGGATTGGATCCAGAGGATGCCAACCAGGGAAGGCATTATCTGGATATGATGAAGATGTATCATGAGGCGCTGTCACATCTGAAATCGGAAGGTAAGACACCTGTCATTCGCGGAATGGCCTGGATGCAGGGGGAACAGGACAGTAAGCATGCGGTGTCAGCCGGACGGTATGCTCACAATTTAAGCCGCTTGAGAATGCGTATTCAGGAGGATCTGGGAGCTGAGCCTTTCCCTTTGGTCTTTGGTCAGGTCCTGCCATTCACACCGGCGATGGAGCGATTCACTCATCGGGTGGAAATTCGGGAACAGATGCGTCGACTTGATGAACGCGTGGGATGTCTGGAGTCCGAGCCTGGCATTCGAATGGTTTCTACGGACGGGCTGGGATTGAAGCCGGACACTGTTCATTATGACGCAAGTGGATTGAAAGAGTTGGGATGGCGTTTTGGGATGACTTTGGTGGAGATGAGGGATGGACTCACGCAAAGACGCTAAGGCGCAAAGTTTTTAAGAAGCTCCTGAAGCATTATTTATTGGAGCTTCGTTTTGTCGATGAATGGTCTCAGGTTTAGGATCCAGATAGATTGTTTTTGCTCCAGGGACATCATGGCATAAGCTGGGCTGGTGGAGGGGAGGCGTTTGTTTGGGATCCTTTTTAGGGATTCCGGGAGAGTTGGCAGAACGTGTTTTAAATAGACTTGCTCGGCTTTTGCCCCATTGAACCAGATGGCTTGAATCTTTGGAGATTTCTGGAACAGGGATTTGAAGTCGTTGATTTGAATGGTTTCGTGAACAATGTCGGAGTCCAGGCTGCCCTGGCGTTCACAACATTTTAAAACATCCCAAAGAGCGATGTTGGCTTGATTCAGCGCTTGAATTTTTTTGTTGTAGGAGCATTCGACGGGGATGTTCAGAATGGCGCTGAGAATCGTCCAAAATGTATTTCTCGGGTGCGCGTAGTATTGTCCGGCTTCCAATGATTTGCCACCAGGCATGCTGCCGAGAATGAGCTGCTGACTTTCAGGATTGTGAACCGGTGGAAAACTGTAGATCATTGTAATAAATACTACTCCTGAGACAGTTTTCTGATTTCTAATAATCCACTCTTGTAAAGTAATCCGATAGTTGAAACAGCGCCTGCGGACCGCACAGCTACAGGATCTCCAGTAGAATGGTTCAAAGGAACAATCTTCTTGAGCAGACCTTTTTTAGTGGATTGGTAGCATCTGATTTCCTTGTCCGTCAGGAGGATGACCCAGTTATCCGTGGTGAATGAAAGGTCTCGTACTTTCAGGTTTAAAGTTTCATCGAGAATGATTTCCTTTCCCGGATGATTTGGGCGGACGAGGATCAGGTGAGTTTGATTCATCACCGCCAGCATAGTGGTCGACATTGCGGTTAGTGGGGTGAGTCGCTGAATTGGTGTATCAAACGAGAACACCTTCGGAGTGGATCGGTCAGGGATCCAGTACAGATCACGCCCCAGGAAGAAAGAGGTTCTTTTCTTTCTCCGGATCGTGGAAATACAGCCGGGCTGGAAGTCGCCGGGAAGATTCAAAGGAAGGCTGCGGACGAGAGATCCGTCCCATTCATGGAGATTCAATGCCCAACCGTCACCGGAATGAACCACCTGGGCCTGGAGTCCATCATCGGAGTCCGTGAGTACCTGTTGTCGATCATTCCAACCTTCGGGACATTCCAGCGTCATTGGACGATGATTGACATGAAACGGGTAGGTTTTTGGGGAACAATGACGAATGCCCATGATGTGCTGGGTGATACTGACTAAATTCAAATTAGAAGCATCAGAAACCTGAATCTCGAATGGACCAGAAACCTGTGAAATGGGATCCAGCACATCCAGAGTGTGAAAATGTATCCAAGCATTCTCTTGATTTGAAAATGCCAATAGCAGCAATACAGAACCATTCGAAAACAGATTTGTCCAATGCCGCTTTTCGGGAAGTTGAATGGATTTGGTGACTCGGCAAAAGGTGTCTGCGTCGATCTTTGAATCAGGGTCTGTTAAGTGGCGCTTTTCAGCTCGGTCCCTGAACTTGAGGAAACGTTGAGCATCCAAAGTCACTCCCGGGTCCTCAGGAAAAAGAGCGCCAAGTCGGTTCAAAGTTTTCCGGATTTCAGCCTGGCCGCTGCGTTGATTCAGGCATTCGGCTGAAAGAAATGCTCCAGTGGTACGGATCAGTTCGCGAGTGGTGGAATCCTGAATGATCTGGTAGAGGTCGATCAGGTTTTCGAGTTGAGTAGAAACAGGGTGAATGCGGGATCCGGAGTTGAAGAGTTGATGAATGGAATCCTGAAGCCTGCTCCACTGAGACTCGCGGGCCAGTATTTTCCAATACGACGCCTGGCTGGATTTGGGACGAAGCCCTTTTGGAAAATCCTCCTTAAGTCGATCACACGCCGATTCCCAATCCTGGAGTTTTTCATCAAGAATCTGGGCCTGTAAAGTGGCGTCGCTCTCTTTTTCTACCGCCAACTGGTAACAACGTTTGGCTGACTCCCATTCACCTGCGTCACGATAAACATCCCCAGCCCTTTCCCACATGGAGCAGCGCTCAAAGGACTTGGCTGCCCCGGTCAGGTAACCGCCTTCCTGAAGACATCCAGCTGCGAGTTCTGGGTAATTCAGCATTGTTTCATAGATGTAAGCCGCTTCTTGGAAGCGTCCTCCCTGTTTAAGAACATTGGCGGCAGAATGCAGATCGCCCAGCAACTCGGCATAAATGTAAGCTGCTTCATCAAAACGTCCTTCACGAATCGCCTGTTCTGCCGAGCGTCGGTACTCCGTCCTGAGTCGCCAACTGATTTCGTTGGGAATGTCCCACGCGTCAATTGGACCAGACTGCTGGTAGCGTTCGGAATTCCAGGTTGGATCTCTTCTGGTAAGTTTATTCGTGGGCGCAGGGGGTTCTCCTCGACCTCGATTTAACCTCGCCAGAGAGGGAGCATATTTCAGGGCTTCCCGAGGATCTTTCTCAAACAACTGAACCAACCGACCCAGTTCGTTCATTCGTTGATATTCGAGTTGGTCTTGTGTTTTTTGTGCCCAGTTCGTGAGCTTGGATTTCCAGTTTCTTGGTGAAGATTCGAGAGCGCCTGGTTGATTGTTTGTGGAAGCTTTGTTTTTCTTACCCAATGTTTTTTGGATGAATTGGCTGCCCCAGTTTTTGAATGCCTGTTTCCAGGCAGGATCGTTCAAAATTTCACCAGCTCCCAGATCTTCCAGCGGAGCTTTATCTGATAGGGATTCCAGAATGCCCATGGAACTCTGCTCTCCATCGATGGAAAGTTCCACATTTTCAATTAAATGAGTAGGAGACGGAATGGGCTTGGCCAACGTCCATGTTCTGTCGGCAGCACACTCAGGGATTTGATACAGATCAGAAGCTCTCAACAAATCCCGTTCATGAAACCCAATCCAACCACTGTCATGGGTCCAGATATACCAATCAAATGCTGGCCAATCAGCCAGTTCAGATTCCAAAGGCAATGGATCCAACCTGGCGCGCTCAGGAATCCAGAAACCTGGAAGGGGTTGATAAAATTTAAAGGCGCTGGTCAGTATTCCAGCGATGGTTTCCTTGGGATGAAAAAGCAAAGCTCCTATTGGCGTCTCGGAATTAATGGGATGAGTGATGACAGCCACGCGGACTGACAAAGGATCCATGTCAAGTTGGTCCAGGGTATGCAACCAGCTTGCCGGGTCCGAGGTGGGACAATAAACAGCGGCAGGGTCTCCAGGTATCAACTCAGTTCGGTACCTTGTCTGGATGTTAATATGTTCCCTCATGCCTTATCAAAATAACCGTGAAATAAATCGTCCCACTCGGCGACTTCGCCAGTCGATTCTTCCCAAAGGAATTCCCGAGCCCCATACCAAGTATTATCTGAAGCCCAGGCGGTCAAAGGTCGGTTGGTCAGAACCAGCATCGTCAATTCGGGCGCTTGCCATTTTGGGTGAATCAGGCTGAGTATCCCGTGTTGATCGAGGAAAACATGCACACCATTGGACAGTTCGGCATGTCTTAAACGCAGTCCAAGGCGTTCAAATCCCATCCAGGGAGTCAGATGCCCAAGAACGATGCAGTTGGCATTTGTGCGGACGAGCCGACATTCGTGTCGGAGAAATGTTTTGAATTCGAAGACCCGCTGTTGACCATCCTTACCGGATAATCCGATTCGACCATGATGATCGCGGATGACAGCGGTCCAATCATCGTTCCATGACGGGTTGAGAATTGGAAAAGCTTTTAACTTTTCACTGATTGGCTTTTCAGATTCAGGAGTGGTTTCTTCAATTGCAAGTTCAACCTTTTGGGGAGGTCGATCATGATCTGGATTGCAGGTCCATGTCTTGATCTCTCCATTCTTATCAGGTTGATTCCAATGAATGCTGCCATGATTCCAATGCAGGTTCAGATCGACATCCGCATTTAAACCACGGCAAATTAATTTTCCAAGACGACGGGTTCTATTCCAGTATAGTAAAGAGCCATCCTCCAGGACCCCTGCTGCGCGATTTGACTTTTCGTTGGGTTCGAAGCGGCGAAGCCTGGATGATGGCGCCGAATAATATAATGGAGAGTGCGGGGAGCGTTGGTAGAACTTCGGCAGTAGAGTCTCGGTTCCGGTTCTACTACTGGCGCTGGCTGGACTCCCATCAAGAAAACTTTCCCACTTGAGTTGAACAGATTTCATTCCCAATCGACCCCTCAGACTATTAGCAGCCAATTCAACGGCGCCATTGCGATTCAACTCTACGCTGTAAAACCGATCACTTGGTAAATTCTGTAAGAGTTTGGCGATGGCATTTTTATTATCAAATACATCAGTAGCGGATATCAGAAAAACGTCATCTTGAGCGTTAATTTCCTTGAGAAACGGATCGACAGCGACTTGATCGATAAACCGATCCGAGCTGACCACAGATTCTAAATAACTCCACCAGTCACGCATGGTTTGCAGACTGAGATCGGTTAATCCATTTACTGTCATTTGAAGAGTTTTGGCGTGCAGCGATTCTTTACGAGATCCAGAAAGCGCCAGAGCTACCGCAGCAGCGCCCAGTCTCAGCCTTCCCCAAAGCCATGGGCCAGAGTCGATCAAGATCCAGCGAACCGAGTCCAACGCTATGGGCTCGGCATGTCGACACAAATAGAGAGCTTCACCGTGAGACATGCGAATGGAGAGTAACTCTGGATCCTGCGCCAGTTCAGACAAAAGCAATCGATCCGGTTCACCGCGGTTGGATAAATCGGAATAGCCATCCACGGCATTGCTGGATTGATCTTCCAATCTTTTTGGTAAATGAAAAACCGCTTCCAGGTTTTCAACCAATCGCGCTACACCAACAAACTCCGAACTTTCAGAGAGACCCTGGTGAATCTTACGCATGTCCTGCATACCTTCCTGCTCCACAGGTGGACTCATTACGTGGAAAGGAATGACCAGTTGCGATGCGTGATTGAAACTGGATTGGGCTTCGGTTCGATTCAAACCGGTTTCCAGCAATGCGCGGAAGTGGTGCGGTCCGAGATTTCTAAATGTCTCAGCCATCATCCAGGCTTCACGCGCGCTTTTCTCCAGATCATGAGCTATCGGCCAATCAGCGATTGCTTTTAATCCAAACCGCTCACGAGCTTGAAGGATTTCACGTGTGGCTTCCGGTGTGTGACAGACATCTCTGGGAAACAGACATTGTAACATTTGCGTTTTAGCTGAGGTGTCTGATCGGAGTCGTTTTGGCAATCGCTGAATTGCTGAGAGGCCGCTGGTGATGGATTCGATTTGATCGTGAGATAAATGACAGATTTCTTTCCAATAAGACAGAACATGAAGTTCAGATTCATCCTGAAACTTGGATCGATCATCTCGGGTTGCAGCTATGACTAAAAGAATGATCGACAAAGGTGGAACGCCAGAATCTTCCAACCCTTCTAACACCTGGTCCAATTCTTCTCCCAAACACAGCGTCGACCCTTCCAACCAAAGTGCGTTTGGAATGCGTGTTGGGGATCCGGATCGAGCAGAATCCCAATCCCAACGCCAGAAAGTCTGCGCAGGAGGGATCCAAAACTGGCTGATTAGACTGGCAGATTCTGGAATCATGAAGAAACGCCTCCCGTCAATCCCCACTGCAATTCACCATGTCGAACCGATTGTCGGGTCAGTGGGCAAAACAATCCCGAAGCAATGATTTCCACTCTTCCAGAAACATCAAAAATCGCCATGTCTCCAGATTTAAGTCGAAGTGTCTCCGGCGCTACTCGCGCTGTCAAACGAAATTCGAAATCAAATCCAGAAGGGATCAGTAGCTGTCCTTGCTTCCAGAAACTTCGACCTCGCACGGGAGGCATTCGAGGTCCGAGAGTGAGCGCATAGCCATTGGAAGATAGCGCATACTTCAAATGCTGGAACTCAATCTCTAACGCTTGATCCAGCCATTGGCGCAAATCTTCGAGATCACAGAGCAACGCAACCGGTGTCTGGTAAGAGCGGGATCGTCGAAGTCGTATTGGCGTTTTAGACAGAGTCGGTTTTGCAGGGCGAATGGAGATAGGTTTCAGGTGGAAATGATCAGAAATACGAATCCAATTTAGTTCAGGAACATTTCGCGTCGGTACCTTGCCATTCAAAGGAGCCAGCTTGGATCGGGTGATTTCCTGCCATTCCGATAGAAAAGGGATCGATCTCAACCGATGCTCGGTTCCGGGAGCTTCATCAGTAAATTTGATCCAAAGATCATTTTGACCAGAATCAAAGGCCAGCCATAAATTTTTCAAATCGCGCAAAGGAGGCAGCAGGCGCCGATTTTCGGGATTCAGAATTCTGTATTTCCAAATCATCTTGAGGCTTAAAGTTCAATGAGCGGAATTGGTTTGAATTTTTTTCCAAAGCTGGTTCACACGCTCAGTGAGCGCTTCCCGTGCAACATTGGAATGGATCCACTCGATTTGTGAGTGAATGGTCCTTAGCCGATTTCTGCCACGAGTCCGATCGTCATCAGGGAGATCCGACTGACCCAACAAATCCTCAAGACTTTGAAGTTCTCGTCCCAAGGCTTCGACATCGGGTTGAGATGCGTCGCTGGGTTTCGGGTTCCTCCGAGTTCTGAATTTGTTGATCGACCAACCCACGAAGTAACTCGATTTGTTCTTCGGTATCCCACATGAATCGTAACACCCAAAGATCTGAAACTGTGGCGTGTCGACGTCCCATGAGCGCCGCGCTGGCGGCAATCAGGCGTTGTGCTTTGACGGCGCGTCGGTCGGAAAAATCAATGCCTGCATTTCGGATGGTTTGTATCAATTCCAGGTAGTCTGACTGAACCGGGTGAACGTCTACCTGCGTCACGGCCTGTTGCATCAGGAGAATCTCATCAACCTGAAGAGGCGCGCTGAAATGTGAAACTGAACCATTACGCTCCATATTCCATCCCGAGTCCAGAACCTCTCCCAATCTTTCTTGCGGAGTCAGTCCGCAATGAGCGCGTAATAGAAACCGGTCAAACAATGCCTTCAACGCTTCCTCTTCCGGAGTGCGGTTACTCGCGCCGACCAGCATCAGAGTTGGCAGCGCGCGTGTTTCTCTTCCACGACGAAAGACACGTTCATTCAGAATCATCAACAGCGAGTTCAATATTGAGCTGTTGGCGTTCAACAATTCATCCAGAAAAACGAGATGCGCTTCCGGCAACATGCCCTCAGTGTTGGTAACGAGTTCCCCCTCTCTCAATCGCCGAATGTCGAATGGTCCGAGCAACTCGTTCGGTTCAGTAAATCGTGTCAGTAGATAATCAAAATACTCGCCATGAATCCGTTGAGCCAGAGAGTGAACCAAGGCGCTCTTTGCCGTTCCTGGCGGTCCGAGGAGAAACAGGTTTTCTCTCGCCACGAGAGCGACTCCCAGCAGGTCAATGATTTCGTCCTTGGCGATGAACACCTGTTTCATGCCGTTTAAAACATCCTGCTGGAGTTTCCTGGCGAGTTCGATGGCCTGCTGGAAATTTTCTGGATCCATAGTCGAATTGTTCAACGCCATTCTAACGCACGATTGAGTCAATCGATCACCCATGATTATGATTCTCTATCAACTGTTTTCTAAATAGCGAATCGAACGTTTGAGCTTTCAGATATCGCTATGAAACTAGCTTCATTCCAAAATCATGCTAATCCGATGATCAAAAATTTTACTCAAGAGAATCAATCCAGTTCGAATGCATCTGGACCATTTGCCGGAGTCTGTTCGGATGCATTTCAGAAACGTCGGTTGTTTCATTTGGATCTTCAGCCAGATTGACCAAAAAGAATTTGCCTGGGCGACCCCATCCTCCTGGAGCGCTGGTGTCAATTGGATTGCCAATCAGCTTCCAACTGCCGTTACGCACAGCCCATTGAGGATTATTATTTCCTCCACCACTTTGCCAATGAAATGTTTCGTGCGGTGTGCAGGCTTCAGCCGAGTTCAAAACACTGACGATAGATTTCCCATCTAACTTCAGGTTCATTTGATCCAAGTCAATTCCACACAACTCAGCCAGGGTCGGGTACCAGTCTACGGAAACAGTGAATTGGTCACGAACCTCGCCCGCAGGGATATGTCCGGGCCAGCGGATTAATGCAGGAACTCGGATTCCACCCTCAAACAAACTAAACTTTGCTCCGCGTAGACCTCCGGCAGAGCCTCCGCCGGAGAAGCCGCGAACTTCAGTTGAATGGCCGTGATCTGATTGAAATACGACAATCGTATTTTCACGAAGTCCGAGATCATCCACAGCGCCCAATAAGGAGCCGATCATTTCATCCATTGTAGAAACAAATGCTGCATATTGACGTCTGGGTTCTGGCAAATCCCGGTAAACCTCTCTCCATTTGGAGATACCTTGCATCGGGTAATGTGGAAGATTGATAGCCCAATACATAAAGAAAGGCTGATCGCCGTTTTTCTCCATAAAAGAACGAGCCTCCTCAGCCATTCTTTGAGGAAAGTATTGGCCGTCTTCCCAGATTTCAGAGCCATTTCTCCAGAGATCATGGCGGTTGGGGCCGTTCCAATAGAAGAAGTGTGAGTAATTATCAATGCATCCGCCCATATGTCCGTAAGATTCATCAAATCCCTGGCCATTGGGCATTGTTTCCGGGGTGTAACCCAAATGCCACTTTCCTATATGCGCAGTTCTATATCCTGCTCTTTTGAAAATCTCAGGCATCAGGACTTGTTCTGTAGGCATTCCCGGAACTCCCTCCATGGATGAAACATTTCCAGGCACCCCGGCACGCTGAGGAGTTTTTCCACTGAGCATTGCTGCTCTGGACGGTGAACAAACTGGCGCTGCTGAGTAAAATTGAGTGAACCGGATACCGTCTTTGGCAAGAGAATCCATGTGCGGAGTGACCAGATCTGTGGCTCCATAGGCGTTCATATCGATACTGCCCTGGTCGTCGGTGTAGATAATAATCACGTTTGGGCGCTTTTTCTCGAGGATTAATTCAGCCTGAACGCTGACGGTGAAGGTCAGAGCCAGAGCTAATGGAATCACTTTGAACACAAAATTAACCAAGGATTGGTTGAGTTTTTTTCCAGAAAAAAAAACAATGTTATCTCCTTTTTTCACATAATTCAGACTATGGGAGCGATTGTAGGAGGGTGGCCCAACTCGCCGAACTGGGATTCAGCGGTTCCAGGACACCACCCAATTTTAATTACACCCTCAAATCATTTAAATCATACAGGAGGTTTGACTTGTGATGTTAGAGCGCCTCATTTTGAGACTCAATTTGAAATCAAGAATTATGAAAGAAATCAGAAGTTGTTTTGTGCCCGGGATTTTATTATTGTCAGTTGCAGGTTCTGCGCAACCATTGAACACAGAACCTCAACAATCACCTACGGAGTGGGTCGGACATCGTGGAGCTTCCTACGATGCGCCTGAAAACACTGTAGAATCAGCTAGACTGGCATGGGAACGAGGCGCTGATGGTGTGGAAGTGGATGTGTACCTTACGGCGGATGATCAGGTCGTGGTCATTCATGACAAAACCACAAAGCGCACCACACCGGTTGACCTCAAAGTGGCGGATTCGACTTTGGCGGATTTGTTGCGACTTGACGCGGGATCATGGAAAGATCCGAAATGGGAAGGATCCAGAATTCCATCCCTGAGCCAGGTTCTGGATGCTGCTCCTCAAGATTCAGAGAGTTATCTTGTTATTGAAATCAAATGTGGTCCGGAGATTATTCCTGCTCTTCAGCGCGCCATAGCGGAGGCATGCTTTCCTTATGATCGCATCCGTTTTATTAGTTTTAATTGGGATGTAATTCACCAAATCAAACCTGTTTTCCCGGATATTTCCGCTCTTTGGCTATCAGGATTCAAGAAAAACCAGGAAGGAGTTCTGGAGCCATCAGTTGACACACTGATTGCCAAGGCTCAGCTTGCGGGAGCGGATGGGTTGGATGTTTCACACACTGGGGTGGTCGATGCTGAGTTTGTTGAAAAAGTGCACGACGCAGGACTGCTGTTATGGGTTTACACTGTCAATGATCCAATCCGCGCTCAAACACTTGTAGATTTCCACGTCGATTCCATCACCACCGACAGACCTCAATGGATTCGACAACAGTTGAATGTTGAAAGACAATAGTTGATGGATTTTCAGTGAGTGAGCGCAAATCAGATAATGCGCTCCGACAATAAAAATACACGGTGATGCCGCTCACCCATCATCTCGCTTGATAGAATCGGAGTCGATATCAGGAAGTTGCTTGATATCGATAAGCGGTGGGGTATCCATCCAGTTCATGATTAAAGACGGGTCATCCAGCAAAGCGTTTTCCTCGGGCAGGAAGTTTGAGACGCCTGCTCGGGCATATCGGAAGAATCTTTCAGCATCTTCTTTCAGGTCATTCGCATAAAAAACGAGTCCTACGTATAAAGCAACTGATGGCTCGGTAAGACTGGATTCAGGGAACTGCCTGATCACCTGCAAAGCGCTTCTGTATCTTTTTTCGAGAAGCAAACCAAAAGCGTGTGTTGAACTGTAGTCTGCTTGATCTTTTTTGGCTTCATACAACTCTGCGGCAATCTCTGTAGCCCTTCTTAATTGAGATTTTAAAAGCATGCTGAGTTGTGCCAGGTTGTTCTTTAAAATCAGGTCAGT
Organism: Verrucomicrobiia bacterium; assembly: GCA_030432175.1. GTDB lineage: Bacteria > Verrucomicrobiota > Verrucomicrobiia > Limisphaerales > JAUIHU01 > JAUIHU01. The sequence continues at coordinate 13,413 of JAUIHU010000015.1, forward strand.
TGGATCTCTCCTGACCAGCAAGTCAGTAATACGCCAAAGACCGTATGTATTTTTATTTGTTGAGTAATAACGAAAGAGAACCTGCAGAGCCAGAGTTGGATCATTGACGTTATTGATCATGGTCCAGTAAGTACTCACAGATAAATCCTCCCACCCCCAATTATTAGCGCGATTGGCAAGAAGTTCCAGAGCCCCAGGATTCATTTCCGAAGACTCGATGGCCTCCAGCCAAATACCTTTAACTAAATCAGAATTCACATCAGCCTGACCCAGTTCCACGATAGCTTTAGCACGGTAGGCATGACGGAAATACTCAAAAAATTCCCAATCCACTCCCGAAAGTTCTGACCATTCAAGTAATCCATCCCAATCTTTGAGTCGAATATAGCATTCGCCGATAGCAGCCTGGATTCTTGGATCGGAAACCTGGTAAAGCAACAGCTCTCCACGAGTCCACAGAACCGCTTGCAAAGCTAATCCGTTGCGGTACATCCATTGGATGGTTTGCACAAGCGTTTCAGGACTTTTCAGCGCCAGCTTCTTAATTCTCTTCAAACTGACGGGTAATCTGGAGCTTGTGAGATTGAGCCTGGATTGGATGTCCAAGGGCAAAATGACGGAATTAAAGTGTGTCAACCTGACTTGAGTAGCGAGAAGGAGATCCTGCATGGTTGCATCTTTAAAACCTTCCAATTGCCTGGCGTATTCGAGTGATTTGACAACAGATCCCAGTTGGAAAGCATTTCTGATCAAAAGCCGAAGCGCTTCTCCGGCAAATTCATCCTCTTGCGCAAGCTTTTCCAAAGTAACAACAGCGTCTTCCCGTTGCGCATTGGACGGAGAAAAAAGCTGGGCTTTGGCAAGGTTTAATAATTTACTTTTATCATCTGGATCCAACTCCAGCGCTGATTGGAAATGATAAATAGAATCCTCAAACAACCCCTCGCTGAAAGAGATCAGCGCCGAAAGCTCATGGAAATTTACTGAATTCCGCTCAGATTCGGGTAGCTCCTCCAAAGCCTGCCTGGCTCTTTGCACTTCACCAAATCTGATTGAAGCTGCGGCGAGAGCAGTTCTATTGGCAGGATCTTCTGGAGAAAGCTCCAAGACTCTGGATCTCCACAAGATAGCATCCGGAGTTTCCAGAGTTTCAGCCAGGTAAGCCATGCTCTGGGTCGCTGGCACACTGCGATTGTTTAATTGGAGCGCCCTTTTAGCGCTGAGCGCCGCTTCAGAAAAATTTTCACTTGCAATGTTATTTTCGGCGGTCTCGACCAGCTTTTTCTCTCTGAAATCCAGGTACCATGACTTACCGAATTCGTATGCTCCCCAGCCAGCGCCTGCTAGTACAGCCAGCAAAAGAAGCGCTTTGAAAGGAGTCAGCCAACCAAATAACCGCTGAATCAGTGATCGTCGATGTTTTGTATGACGGGCCATATTTGTATTAGTTATGTTCGAAAATTCTATAACGTTTTTAGCAAGCTATATTTAATTTTAAATATATGTCAGGAATAATACTCCAGCAGGCTGATTATTGACTCAACTCAGGATCACGAAACCAGGGTTTGGTTCCACCTGCTTGTATATAAGCGCGAACCAATTGATTCATTTCGGCCAGCTTTTGGGGATGACTGTCTGCCAGGTTGCTCTTTTCCAATGGATCTACTGACAAATCATATAACTCAAGAGCCGAGAAAGGACTATTCTGCAGAATTTTCCAATTCCCTTTGAGAACAGCTTCAATAGTCTTTCCACCATATCGGAGGCCACCTTCTCTGCGACAAAAATACAAAGTTCTTTCCGGAAATTGACAAATTTCGCCTTGGAGCACAGGTAATAAATCCATAGCTTCCGACGGAACATTCAAACTATTCCAATCTTTTCGAGTTCCTATTGACTCAAGCGTCCACTTCCAGTCTGAACAAATCCCTACTGCATCCGTGACCGATCCTTTGGTGATAACTCCCGGCCATTTCACCAGGCACGGAACGCGAAGTCCGCCCTCATACATACTTTGTTTACCATCTCTTAATCCTCCATTCCACGCGCCGACGTTTACCTGCCCGCCATTATCTGATGTAAATACTACGATCGTATTACTGCTTAACCCTGTTTGTTCCAATGTTTTTAAAACCTCGCCAATCCCTGCATCCATGTGTTCGATTAAAGCGACTAGTCTGGCCCTGGCAGGTGAAATTTCCGGACGAGATTTTTGTACTCTTTCCAGCCATTGTACAGGTGGCTGGATGGGTGTGTGTGGAGCATTATAGGCCAAATATAAAAAGAAAGGACGCTCTACATCATTTCTTGAAAGTTCAGCCTGTCCCTCCAGATATTGAATCGCCCACTGAGTGAACAGATCAGTCGCATGGCCTTCAGGGTCAATGGTCTTTTGATTCAGACGCATGTAATTAATATTGTGCCTGCGATGTGTGAAGTAATCATCCATCATATCTCCCAGCCAGCCATGAAAATGGTCGAAGCCTCGATTGTTTGGATGATTGACAGAGTCGAGGCCCAAATGCCATTTACCGACCAAAGCTGTCTGGTATCCAGCAGACCGCAAGTCCTCCGCCAAAGTAGGAGTCTTCGGATCCAAAAATCCCCAGCTATTGCTTTCATGGGTACGGATCACTCCAGGAACTCCTACCTGATCAGGGAAATAACCCGTTAAAAACGCCGCACGAGTTGGACTACACACCGGGCAATTGGCATAGAAACGAGTCCATTTCATCCCTTCCTGACCAATACGATCGATGTTTGGAGAGCTGATATCTGCGGCCCCGTATAGACTCAAATCACCATAACCGAGATCATCAGCCATGATAAACAGGATATTAGGAGCTTCGGTTGCTGATTTGGCTGGTAATGCAAGGAATACCAATGCAGTGAACAACAACTTGACAAGCAGCCCAAATCTGAAACCTGATTTGAGATTCTGGGTTATGGAACTGGCCAGTGAATTCATCACCAATAAAATTGTCTGAAACTACAGGAAGAATCCAGCTTTATCCTGATGCACTCCGGAGCAAGAGCGCTACCCATGAAAGTGGACTCTTTGTTGTTCAGCCTGTTTTAATAATTTGCCCCACTCGCTGAACTAGGGCTCAGCGTTCCCGGGATTCGCACAGTTTTAATCACACAACCTGAATAAAATCAAATATCTAACGGTGTGCTTGCTGTTTTCTTAAGGATTCATAAAATGAGTTCATGAAACTCCGTCATCAATCCAAAGTGTTAAGCTACCTGATTGCAGCGTTTGTTTTTGGTTCAATTTCTCCACTATCCTGGAGCCAGGAAGCAAGCTCTGTTCCGGAAGATGTCAGAATGGGAGAATTGAAAGATTTAAATGGTTACTTTCCCATGAATCTTCCTGAAACTCTGACGGAATGGGAAAAACGTTCAGAAGATTTGAGAAGACAACTCAAAGTATTCCTTGGACTTTGGCCTATGCCGGAAAAGTCGCCCATGAATCCAGTGATCCATGGCCGCATCGATATGGGAGATTACACGGTGGAAAAGGTTTATTTTGAATCTTTTCCAGGATTCTACGTCACTGGCAACTTATACCGTCCGACCAATTCATCCATCGGTAAACGTCCGGGAATCCTCTGTCCGCATGGTCACTGGGAAAACGGGCGTTTCATGGACGCTGGTGAGGAATCAGCCGCGCGATCCATAGAACAAGGAGCTGAAGCAATGGAACCAGGAGCCAGAAGTGTTTTGCAGGCAAGATGCGTTCAATTGGCTCGCATGGGCGCTGTGGTTTTCCATTACGACATGATTGGATACGCGGATTCGTTGCAGATCGGATACGGCATCGCACACCGTTTTTCCCAACAACGCCCTGAACTCAATCACCCTGACCGATGGGGAATGTTTTCGCCGCAGGCAGAATCCAAATTGCAGAACATTATGGGACTGCAAACCTGGAACTCGATCCGCGCGTTGGACTTTATTGAAAGTCTACCAGATGTAGACCCAAAACGAATCGGCGTAACCGGAGCCAGCGGTGGCGGAACACAAACATTTATCCTCTCAGCTATCGACCCACGTCCTCAGGTTGCATTTCCAGCTGTTATGGTTTCAACCGCAATGCAGGGAGGATGCGTTTGCGAAAACGCATCTGGCATTCGAGTTGGCGCCGGGAATGTTGATATTGCGGCGCTGATCGCTCCCAGGCCTTTGGGTTTGACAGCGGCAAATGATTGGACCGTTGAGATGGAGACGAAAGGATTTCCTGAGCTTAGAGCGTTGTATGGGATGCATCATTGTGAGGATAAAGTGCATTTAACCGCCCGGACTGAATTTGGGCATAACTATAATCTGGTCAGTCGTC
>JAUIHU010000616.1 GCA_030432175.1 Verrucomicrobiia bacterium
GCCAGAGCGGCGCCGGCGCCTCGTAGAAACGTTCTTCTGGGGATTCGATTCTGTTTGAGCGAAACAAAAGGCGCTTTGTTCCGGGCTGATTGGGATGGGATCGCTGAAATTTTCATTTTGGAATTGTGAGATTTAAACATGAAAGAGGAATTTTGAAAACAAATCAAAATGATGGAATAGAAGAGAGCAGATTTCATCCTCCCATTCTGTTTAGTTGGCGGTAGAATCCTGTTCATGACTCCACGCAATTTGTTGACCACATCTATCAGGGTTTGGATCATTTTGGGAATCCTCATTCCGATGCTGACCGGAGCTGAGAAGCTTCGTGTGATTGTTTCCACAGACATTGGCGGTGGAGACCCGGATGACCATCAGTCCATGGTGCATTTTCTGGTTTACTCAGATGTTTTCGATACGGAAGGGTTGATCAGCTCACCGCCTCAATCTGGGAGAGTGAAGGACATCTTTGACTGTGTGGATGCTTATGAAAAAGATTATTCGAATCTCAAATCATGGTCATCTGATTATCCCAGCCCTGAGGATTTGCGAGAATTGACACGTCAGGGGGCTTTGGATTCTCAGCAGGGTGAGCTGCCTGATACGGAGATCAGTCCTGGAGCACAATTGATTGTTAAGCGGGCAATGGTGGAGGATGAACGCCCACTGTATGTGCTGGTCTGGGGTTCGATCACGGACGTGGCTCAGGCGGTTCATGCGGATCCCGGGATTAAATCTTCACTACGCGTTTATTCCATCGGATCCTGGAACACGCGCAACGGAGTCAAGGAGCGGGAGTACTTATACAACCATCATCCGGATTTGTGGTGGATCGAAAGTGACACCACTTTCCGTGGTATGTACCTGGGAGGAGACCAAGGTGGAGATTTGGGAAATCAATCCTTTCCGGAGAAGCATGTGCGGGGTCACGGAGCGTTGGGAGATTTGTTTATGAGAAAAAAGAGCGACATCAAGATGGGCGATTCGCCGAGCGTCCTGTATTTGTTGAATGGCGATCCCAGGCAACCTGAAGCGCCGCATTGGGGTGGATCATTCGTTCGTCCGGATCCCGAAAATCGTCCCCATTACTGGCACGACAACCCCAATCCGGAATTGCAGTTCAGGGACAAGCCGGGCGCGAACACGGTGAATCGTTGGCGGGAGGATTATCTGCGCGACTGGCAGGAGAGGATGGATCGGGCGCTGCTTAAAAAGCCATGAGTTCATCCCTTTCTTGAATTTTGTACCCTGGCGCTTCTCGTTGATCTGGGACTCAGAGCGCTCACGATAAATATGAATTATTGAATCCGAAAAACCTCACTCCGAACAACTTCATGGATCAACGTCCGCACTCCGTAACCGGATGACTCTGCTCGATCCAGGATTTGTTCAACGTGCAGGCGATCGGCGAATCTGACCGGCGCTCCGGTGGCGTACACGATGAGCTGACGGACCAGATTGCGTGCGATTTGTCTTTCGGATTTTTCCAATAGCTCTTTAAGTCCCCGGATGTCCTGAAAGGTTTCTCCGTTTTCCAATGATCCTTCGGATTCAACATGCGCCGCCAGCTGAAATTTGAACTGGTGACCATTTTTGCCCAGTCCTTCAACCGGATCTCCCTCGCCTCCAACAGCGCGATACCGATCTCTCCATCCACCCGCAATGTCGTAGTTCTCCAAAGCAAATCCCAGACCGTCAAATTTCTTATGGCAATTGGCGCATGAGGGGTTGGAGCTGTGGCGGGTGAGTTGTTCCCGGATGGTCTTGGCTCCACGAATGTCCGGTTCGATGGCCGGGACCCCGGATGGTGGCGGTGGGATTTCTTTTCCGAGAATGCGCTCAGCGATCCAGGCGCCTCGGATGACTGGAGAGGTGGTGGTTCCATTCGCGGTGACTCGCAGAACACTGGATTGAGTGAGCAGTCCACCACGATCGGAGTTTTTCTTCAATGCGACCCGCTTGGGTTGAACTCCTTCCTCTGCCGGCAGGCCGTAGTGGTTGGCGAGTCGTTCATTGAGGAAGGCAAATTCGGAGTGGATCAGGTTGAGCGCCGGGAGATCCTTCGCGATGAGTTCTCTGAAAAATGCCCGAGTCTCCAGAACTGAGGATTCCGTGAGCAAGTCATCCAGATAGTAGTCCGGATAAAGGTCGGCGTCCGGCGCATTGGCCTGGATGTCTTTTAAATCCAGCCAGTAATCGAGAAAGGCATGGATGAATTTTTGGGAGCTGGGGTCCTGTAACAACCGCTCCGTAGCTTGTTCCAATGACGCTGGATTGTCCGGGTCGATTTGCTTCAGCAGCGCTTCGTCAGGAGGTCCGTTCCAGAGAAAGAAGCTGAGGCGATTGGCTAAAGCGTCGGAGTCCAGAGGGCCGGGAATGGATCCAATAAACAGAAAATCAGTGGAACAGAGAACGCCGGTGTAAGCCGCCAGCATGGCATTGGTGAAATCTTCTCCGAGTTCCCTGGCTTTTAAATACAGTGAAAAGTAACGCTCTTCAGTGCCAGGAGTCGGATCGACGCTGCGGAACGCCCGAGCGACAAAATCCTGCAGCAATTCTCTGGCTTCCCGGTCTGGATCGCAGGCAACCGCATTGATTTCTCCATCCTGGCCCACCTCGAAAGGCAAATCCCCAAACAGCGCCTGATAGCTTTCCGGTGGCCAGGAGGCATGGAGCGGTCCTTCCAGTTCCATCCACTGAAAAGCCACACCAGGAACGCCGTCAGGGGTTGCATTGGGATTGCCGCGCCAGCCGGGACGAGTGCGCACGAGGCGTCCGGCGTCGGGTCGGATTTTTTCACCTGTCTTTAGGTGAACGATGGTTTCTGAAACGCTGGGTTCCGGGTAGGAGTCGAAGGCGCTCAACCATCGACTGTCCCCGGCGTCGGTCAGGGCGTAAAGAGTGATCGGTTCACTGCGTTGACCAGGAAAAGCCACTGTTCGACTGGGTCGCCACCAAGCTTTGCGTCCACCGGTCAATCCGTGATCCTCTCCTCCGCTGGCTCCGTTGGGACCGGCCATGAAGGTGTATGTTTTCATACGGATCCGATATGCGCCGTCCACCGGAATGTTCATGCGTGTGAAATCGTACTTCGTCGTCGCGGTGTAAGTCCCGGAGACAAACCCGAAAGCTTCCTGTTCGCGGAGCAAAGGATTGGAGGCTCCGACAGTCACGGGTTGTAGTCCACGGATCACGTCCGGCTCGGGAGTGGTTCCAATCAATGGAATG
>JAUIHU010000617.1 GCA_030432175.1 Verrucomicrobiia bacterium
TCTGCAGAACGACAGATTTAGAATTTCTCATGGATTACCGCTACGCCATGACCCTGGACCCGTCAAAGAATTTCATTCGTGTCGCGCCTCCTGGCGCTGTCTGTTGTTCCGGACGGGCACGCACGAAGGCGTGCCCCTACCGTCTATCATCCATCATACCCTTTCCACATCCAGATCAATGTATCTGCCAGCGTTGCTTCGAACACGCGTCGATCACAATGCCGGGTCTCTTTGCTAAAAACATAACGATAATTATATCCCTTCGCCTCCAGCGCTGCTGCCGTGCGTTCGTTCGCCATCACCCAGTTGTGGTAAGTCTCCTCAGCATCCTGATAACGCAGGTCGAACTCGGAAACGTGCGTAAAAATCCGAAGCGGTTTCTTTTCTGTATTCTCAATCAATTTCAATCCGGAATGATATTCCCACGCGCCTAACGGATACTTCGCTTCCTCGGGAGCGTCATCGTCCTGTTGATCCACAAAAGTACCGGAGTAAGTGATCAAGCGGCGGAACAGGTCCGGACGAAACCAGCCCATGCTCAATGCTGCAGCGCCTCCGGAACTGCATCCCATCACAGCGCGTCCCCAGGGATCGTCCGTGATCGCAATGTTCGGATACTCTTTCAAGATGTCCGGATGATTCACCACAGCCGGTAAAACTTCTTCATGAATGAACAACGCCAGCCGCTCGGACATCGTATCATACTCCAGCCCGCGCTGACTGTTCTTTCCATCGTTTCCACCATTCTCTACGGACACAGCAATGAATGCCGGAATTCTGCGGTAAGGATTTTTATGATTCACCATGTTGTCCAATGCATTGCGGACCAAATTCAAACGACTGGGACTATCATGCATGACCAGGACCGGCGCCTCATCTCCGTTTTTGTATGCGGCGGGAACATAAACAAAGATCCTGCGTTCCTCACGAACTGGTTTGCGGTCCGGCTCCAGCGTCGGATCATCCCCTTTGAAATACTTCGAGTCCGCCAGCTTCATGATGAACTCAAACAATTTACCCTGACAAGCGCCCTGATCCGTCAGATCCGGATCAATCTCATAATTCGGTCCCACCACAAAATTTCCATCCCCATCCGAACGAGGATTGCGTGGATCCTCCTCTGCGGAAAACCCATTCTGAGAAATCGCTAAAGCACAAACGCCCAGACTGAACCAAAGGCGCGCCAATTGAAAATGTGGTGTGGTCATAGACTGGAATTTTTACGTGAACAGCATACCAGATTCAAGCTGGAAGCAGTTAGATCGGCCCAAGAGAAATCTCCCCTCCAACTTTGCACCTTAGCGTCTTTGCGTGAGAAACAAATGAACCGCCTCACTTCTCGACATTTCACACCCAGAGAATAGAATCCACCCGCCGCAACAAAAAGGCAGTCGGCATGAGAACATTAAAAAGAAATGTCAAAATTCTTTGACTGACCCCATGGATTTTTCAACGTTACAAACACTCCTGCAAAGGCATCCGGCTTGGCGGTTGTTGCGGTCGGATCATGCGCCTTTGGTGGCGAGTTTTCTGGAGCGGGTGTTTATTCAGCCGAATCAAAGATTGATCGCTCAATCGGAGTTGGCGGAGGCTTTGGAGGATGATTTGTTTGCGTTGCGGGAACAGTTGGGTCCGGAGTCGTTTCCCAAATCAGCGTTGGCATATTTGAATGATTGGGCGAGTCCGGAGAAATCGTGGCTGAGAAAGTTTTACCAGGCTGGAACGGATGAACCGCAGTTCGATCTGACGCCGGCAACGGAGAAAGCGATTCGGTGGCTGGCTTCTCTGGCGGAGCGGCAGTTTGTGGGGACGGAGTCGCGGTTGATGACGTTGTTCGCTTTGGTGCGCGAGATGAGTGAAGGAACAGAGACCGATCCAGCTGCGCGGGTGGAGGAGTTGAAAAAAAGGCGAGCGGACATTGACCGGGAAATCGCTCGGATCGAAGCCGGCGATTTGGCTTTGCTGGATGATTCGGCGTTGAAGGATCGGTTTCAACAATTCAATCAACTGGCGCGGGAGTTGTTGGGCGATTTCCGTCAGGTGGAACAGAACTTCCGTTTGCTGGATCGCCGGGTGCGGGAGCGGATCGCTCGTTGGGAGGGAGGCAAAGGGGAGTTATTGCAGGAGATTTTGAATGAGCGGGATGAGATTTCGGATTCGGATGAGGGGAAGAGTTTTCGGGCGTTCTGGGATTTTCTGATGTCGCCTTCACGGCAGGAGGAGTTGAGGGAGCGGTTGGAAAAGTTATTGCAGCTGGATCCGATCCAGAATCTGAACCCTTCGCCTCGCACGCACCTGATTCACAATGACTGGCTGGAGGCAGGAGACCACACCCAGCGGACGGTGGCGGAGTTGAGCGGTCAGTTGCGCCGGTTTCTGGATAATCAGGCGTGGTTGGAGAATCGCCGGATCATGGAGATTTTGCAGTCGCTTGAGTCCCATGCTTTGGAAATCAGAGACGTACCACCGAAGGATGATTTCATGGAGTTGGACGATTGTTCCGTCGGAATTGATCTGCCCTTGGAACGTCCCTTGTTCTTGCCCGGATCCCAACCAGCGATCGCATCCGAAGAACTGGAGTCCGCCCCGGAGGAAATCGAACCGGAGGCTTTGTTTCAGCAGTTCGTAATTGATAAAACACAGCTGCGCCGGAATATTCGCCACGCGCTGCAGGATCGGTCCCAGATTTCATTGCAAGCGCTCGTGGAGATTTTTCCAATAGAACAGGGACTGGCGGAGTTGATCACTTATTTTCAAATCGCTACGCAGGACCCGGGAGCGCATGTGGACGAAGACAAACAGGAAACCATTGAATGGTGGAGCGAAGACGAATCTGCCGGGCGTCGCCTGAGACGGGTTCGCTTGCCCATGGTGATTTTTACTCGAAAGATTCAAAACGATGGATAACCCACAAACCGAATCCCAATCGCCTCCAGAGTTAGGACCGGTACTGGTCCAACTGTTCAAGGGCGTGGTGTATCATGAGAGAGATCCGAAGCTCTGGTCCCATCTCCTACAATTACAAGCGCGTGTTCGGGATTATGTGCAGGTGATCGGTTTGGAACTATCCCTGGACGAATCGGAAGGGTACGCGTTTCTGAGATCCAGAACCACTGAGGAAGTGGAGGAGCAGGAGGCCAATCCAGCAGAACCGCCCCGCCTGATCGCTCGCCGTCGTTTGTCGTTTCCGGTGAGCCTCTTGCTGGCCTTGTTAAGGAAACGC
>JAUIHU010000618.1 GCA_030432175.1 Verrucomicrobiia bacterium
CCTTATGCCAACCCACGATTGGAGGATGGACCTGAGGGGGAACATTTGCCGCATCGTTTGGCTTCTGAAACGATCCAGTTCATTCGGGATAACAAAGAACGGCCGTTCTTCGCTTACTTGTCATTTTATTCCGTCCACACGCCACTGATGGCTCCGGATCAACTGGTTCAAAAGTATCAGAAAAAAGCAGAACGCCTTGGATTGAATGGACAACAGGAGTTTGCCGATGAAGAACAGGTCCATCCAAACGACAATCCAAGAAAGGTCCGCATCCTGCAAAAACACGCGGTCTATGCAGCCATGGTGGAAACCATGGACACTTGCGTTGGGCGTGTCCTGGATGCGTTAAAGGAACACGGATTGGATGATAACACAGCTGTAATTTTCATGTCGGATAATGGAGGACTGTCCACTTCGGAAGGATCACCTACTTCCAACCTTCCGTTTCGCGGCGGTAAAGGTTGGCTTTATGAGGGAGGTATCCGGGAGCCGTATTTGATCCGGTGGCCAGGCAAAACTCAGCCCGGAAGTATCAACGATACCCCGGTGGTCAGCATGGACTTCTACCCGACCATACTGGAAATGACAGGACAAAAGCCACGACCGGATCAGCATTTGGATGGAGTCAGTTTAGCAGGAGTTTTACAGGGAGAGTGTCCGCCGGATCGCGAGGCGCTTTTCTGGCATTATCCGCATTACAGCAACCAGGGTGGCTTTCCGGGAGGCGCTGTGCGGGTTGGAGATTTCAAACTGGTGGAGCGGTTTGAGGACGGACGGGTTCACTTGTACAACCTGGAAAATGATCCGGGTGAGTTGACCGACCTGGCTGCGTCTGATCCTGACCGGGTAAAGTCCATGCGTTCCCGACTACATGACTGGTATCAGGAAGTGGACGCAAAATTTCTGGAACCGAAATCCGACGAAGCGCAACCGTGGCGTCCGGATTCAGAATAAGATTGTTACGATGAACTGGATTGTGTCAGGTATCGGTAATTTCACTTTTATTGAGTTATGAAAATCATCTTCCGCTTTTTATTATCGCTGCCCTCGCTGGTGTGCTCCATCACTTCCCTGATAGCAGAACCAATCGAAATCTCAGGGATCTATCCACACCTGACGATGTGGAATGATGAAAATGAATGCGGTACTGGCGCCGTCGTTGTCTGGCAGGATCGACTCTGGGCGATCACCTACGCGCCACACCAACCCGGAGGTTCCACTGACAAGCTTTACGATATCACCCCAGATCTGACGCAATACATTTACCCCGACAGTGTCGGCGGCACTCCCGCCAATCGGATGATCCATCAAGAATCCAACCAACTCCTGATCGGCCCGTATGTGATTGACGCCAATCGCCGAATCCGGGTGATCGGACCGGATCAGATGTTCGGACGTCTCACTGCCAATGCGCGACACCTGACTGATCCTGCAAACAAAGTGTATTACGCAACCATGGAGGAAGGGTTGTATGAGGTGGACATTCGCACAATGGATGTGAATTGCCTGATCCGGGACGGCAATAATGGAGCTCCAAAAGTTGGTCTGGTCAGCCAGTTGCCCGGATATCATGGCAAGGGAATGTACACCGGCCCCGGAAAATTGATTTATGCCAATAACGGCGAACGCCATCCGGATGTCCGGACGGATCCCACCATCGCTTCCGGATCTCTTGCAGAATGGAATGGATCCGGCGATTGGCAGATGATTCGAAGAAACCAATTCACCGAGGTAACCGGTCCGGGCGGGATTTATGGGAATTCCAATCCGTTGAGTGATCCGGTCTGGACTCTGGGATGGGATGCGCGTTCTTTGTTGTTAGGATTGTTGGAGGACGGATCCTGGACTTTCTACCGTTTGCCGAAGGGAAGTCACAGTTACGACGGATCTCATGGTTGGAACACGGAATGGCCCAGGATTCGGGACATTGGAGAAAAGGACTGGCTGGCTACAATGCACGGGACTTTCTGGAGATTCCCGGAAACCTTTTCCCGATCCAACTCTGCCGGGATAGCTCCACGATCCAACTATCTGAAAGTCGTTGGGGATTTTACCCGCTGGCGGGATCGTATTGTCCTGGGTTGTGATGATTCGGCGCGTGCAGAGTTCTACAACACTCGCGACTTCAAAGCAAAAAACGGCGCTCCTCGTCAATCCAACTCCAATCTCTGGTTTATTCAGTCGGAGCGTCTGGATCAACTGGGACCTGCCATTGGCCGTGGCTCCGTCTGGCTGCGCGATGCAGTGGAAGCCGGACAGGTTAGCGATCCATACCTTTTCGACGGATATGATTACCGCCAACTCCATCTCACTCATCAATCAGAGTACGAGGTCACATTCCAGCTGGAAGTGGATCGGGAAGGCAAGAACTGTTGGGAAAAATTAAAGGAGATCCGAGTCAGTCCCGGACAAAGTGTTTCTCACCTATTCGGACCTGAAGAAACCGGAACCTGGATTCGATTGAGAGCTGGGCAAACCGCCACTGGCGTGACCGCTAATTTCCAATATCGTAATCAGGACACCAGAAACGCAAAGAATGATTCCATGTTTAGCGGGATTTCAGTGGAAGCGAATTCTCCAAAGTCTTACGGACTTATGAGAAGCCTTTCATACAATCGACTTGGCATCGCTACATCCAGCTCCAAAACGGGCGATCCCATTCAATATTACGAGATGAATCAACAGATGGAATTGGTTCCTGCCAATGCTTCAGACGCTGCAGATCAACTCGTCCAGGATGTTTTTCAGCCTGACAAGGCCTATGAGGTTGACGCTGCTTCGGTCCTGATTATTGAAGATGGAAAGCGTTACCGATTGCCGAAAAATGATGATTATCTCAATGAAAGCCAATCCCCCGATTACACACGCGCCAGAGTTTGTCGTGAAGTGGCTACGGAAAGAGATTTACTTAATATTCATGGAACCTTTTACGAACTGCCAGCTCGCAATGCTCAGGGCTTGGCAAAAGTTCGTCCTGTAGCGACTCACAACCTGAAACTCCACGATTTCTGTTCACATAACGGTTTGTTCCTGATGACTGGATTGGATTTCCAAACCGAGAGCGACCACATCTTCACCAGCGCTGACGGGAAGGCTCGTGTATGGGCGGGAGTTGTGGATGATTTATGGAAACTGGGCAAACCTCGCGGAAAAGGCGGACCGTGGTTTGAATCCAAAGTTCAGGGTGGCATTCCCTCCGATCCTTACCTGATGACAGC
>JAUIHU010000619.1 GCA_030432175.1 Verrucomicrobiia bacterium
GTATCTAGCCAACCGCAAATTATTTCCTGGAATGTAGATGAGCAAATTGAACCGACAATAGCTAGCCTTTCTGACGAATTCCCTTTTATCATAGACAACTTCCCAACATTTGAAAGGCAGACACCAGCAGCTGTTAATCCATCACGTAGTAATTTTGAATGGCTGTCGAGACGTCGATTTTCACTGAGATTTAGAAACAAATTTGAAAGTGACCTATCCGACGAGTTGATGATTTATGAATTGGATGGAACAGAAGCTTTTCCCGAATCGGAACTCCTTTACTGGGGTAAAGTAGATTCAGACTTTAGATTCAATGAATTGGGTGGATATCCAATGAAGTATTTATTCGAATACGGGGATGGTCGAATGCGAATTCTGTCGTTCTCCCGGGAAGAATTGGAAACTCATGGAAGCGTTGGAGTCAGTTTAATAAATCCTGATCCTGATAATGGGCTTGGTGAAACGATTCCCATACAAACTGAAATTTCAGCGGCTTGGAACAATTCTCGTTTAGAAAGCGTTGGTGTGAGTTTGACGACGGCTTATTCGGATGCTGGAGATGTTTTTGAATTTAACAACCCTGCTGCAGAAATAGGGGCATTCTACGCAACAGGAGGAAATAATGGGAACATAGCGATCATGCAGGATCTTGGTTTGACTACTTCAGAGCTGCCTGATTTGAAGGTTCAAGGCCTGAATTCGCTTTTCAAGCCAGAGATGTTTGAAGTCAGTCAAGAGAATGGCTTTATTTCAACAAAAAGTATTCAGATCCGAAATGATGGAGGCGCTAACCTGGTTATCAGGAATCTGGAAATTCAAGGGGCAGACTCCTTTTTCATTGACAGCCCATCTATACAAACTATTGAACCTGGCGGTAGTCTAGATATAGACATACATTTTTTTCCGTATAAAGGCGATATGGAATCCTATAGTATTGGTAGTCATAGAGTCTTTGTTGGATCTGTAACGATTGAAAGTAATGACCCGGATTCTTCTCATTATACTTTCGGTGTCGTTGGTGAAATTGAATCTGAAAACTGGGAATTGTTACCTGAGCAACGTCCGAATCCTGTTCCGTTACCTGAAATTGTGGTCGGGCCATTGAATCATAGTGAAACAGGGCATGAATACTATCTTTTAAGCGAAAGTCGCTGGACCGAAGCGCACGACAAGGCCGTGGACCTAGGCGGTCAACTCGTTGCGATTAATAATGAAGCTGAAAACGAATGGGTATTTGATCAGTTTGCTAACTTTGAGGACCAGAGTCGTGCGTTGTGGATAGGGTTGACTGATTCGGAAGAGGAAGGTGTTTTCAAGTGGACAAGTGAGGAGGATCTGTCTTATGAGAGATGGATAGACGGAGCTCCTGACAATATAAATGGCGTTGAACATTATGTTCATATGATGCCCGGACATTTAGGTGATCCGAGCTGGAATGATAGTGAAAACATTGTTGAATCAGGAGATTTCCCTGGAGTTAGTACCCCAATACCTTTTCACGGCGTAGTTGAAATTATTCCTGAGTATAAACTCGAATTAAATATTCAAGGAAATGGGACCGTAGTCACGAATCCTGATCAAGAATTTTTTGAACCACAAACCGAGTTGACTCTGACTGCCAATGCTAATGAATTCTGGAGATTTACAGGATGGACTGGAGATGTGGAAACTAGCGCGAATCCGCTAATCGTTATTATGGATAGCGATAAGGCAATTACAGCAAATTTTGAGGAACGAATTCAAGAGCTAACTTACGATTTAATTATATCGGATGGAGGTAAAGTTGTTATTGATGAAACGAGAGAAATATCCAATAGCGAAAGTGGTTTAGTAAATCTAGGACAAGAGCTAGATTTCAGGGCAAACGCAGTAGATGGGTTTGAGTTTGTTCATTGGATCATTCAACCATCTGATGGCTCTGAAATTAAAACAATGGATGGGGTTGTTCACAGCGCTTCCAGTGAGCTGGTGATTGATGAGGAATCAATAATTCTGGTAGCAGGTAACCACTTGGAAGTGCAGGCAGTTTTTCAAGAGCTTCCAAGTGTTCCCGAGGCATTAGGTCAGCCGGAATGGGATTGGATTTTCTATGAACCCGATTCTCCGTATTGGCAATCTGAGGAAGAGGCATTATTGTGGCGAACTGTTTCTAATCAGGCCGCTGGTGATTATAGTGGATTGGGGGAGGTAAGTCGAGATGGACATGGAAGCATTGTTGGAAGTCCGGCTCTTAAGACGGTTTTGGAAGGGCCTGGTGTTTTAAAATTTGCCTGGAACCTCAACACTCTTGATGGGGGGATTCAAGCGTCGAACGTTGGCGTTGCTTTAAATTTGGATGTGAATAATCAGCCTGTCAGGACGTTAGCAACCCAAGATGAATGGAATAATGAGACTGTGATTCTACCTCATGGGGAAATATCCATTGTTTGGTACATTCAGATTGAGTCGAATCAGGCCGGCCACTCTAATTTAGTGGGGTTCCAAATCGACAATGTTGAGTTTACCTCAGAGGACAATGTAAACACAATTGATTTTGAATCTTTCCCCGGAGGAAGCTTTATTGGGGGGACAGTTGTTGAAGAGTCAACGCAACTGTCAGACCAGTTATTGAATGTATATGGAATTAGATTTGCATCCGGATCTGGCGAACCATATGTGGCAGTTGTGGATCTTGAAGAGAATCATGCTTCCAGCGGAGTCAATGGAATCTGGGTGTCACCCCTGCGCACCTCAAAGGTCTTCGGGTCAAGGGTGAGCGCGCCAACCTGCAACATGCCAGCATCTTCGCCCAGTGGCCGAAGCCTGGCTCGGATGCGTGCCACCAGCTCAACACCGTTGTGCGGCTTGATGACATAGTCATCAGCCCCGGCCTCTAGGCCAGCTACGACATCCTCGGTGTCGCCCTTGGCGGTCAGCATCACGATCGGGGTTCCAGAAAAGGATCTAATCTCGCGGCACACCTCGATACCACTTTGGCCGGGCAGCATGATATCCAGCAAAACCAAATCTGGGTTTTGAGCGCGGAACACCTCAACGGCGGAGACGCCGTCGGTCTCGTCCGCGATGCCCCGTCCCTGGCGCACGATCGCCATCTCGTCGCCCAGTGCCGTCAGCTTGTTCTCCAGCGCCGCGACCCGCTCGGACAGGTCCGCGGCGTCGCCCTCCGGCAAGGCGGCCGGTGCCGAGACCGGCTGACTGCCCATCCGGTCGATCTCCGC
>JAUIHU010000620.1 GCA_030432175.1 Verrucomicrobiia bacterium
AGCCTGATTGGAGTTGGCTTTCATCGCGAAGCAGATCAAATGATCCAACTCGCTCAGGGAACTCGATAGTTTTTTGAAATGCTCCTCAAGTGTACGTTGAGAATAAACGTAAAGCGGAGTCCCGTACTGTTCAGCCAAGGATTGCAGGGACACATCTTCACACTTCAAAGTTCCATTATCATAATGAAAATCATGCATGGCGCGTAAACTAATCGGCGAATCTGCCAAACGTCAACATTTCTGGAGTCCTGGTCGCATATTCCACTTTTAATTCATAATTCTTCATTTCTAATTCACTCCTCCTTGCTCTATCATCCCCCCAATCCATGAAAAACATATTCCTCCATCTGTCCCGGATCTGTTTTGGGATCCTGCTCACCACTTGCGCTGTCCAGGCGAAGGAACCACCCAACATTCTCCTGATTATGGGAGACGATATGGGATTTTCTGACATTGGCCGCTATGGGAGTGAAATTGCAACTCCAACACTGGACCGCCTCGGCGAACATGGACTCTGTTTCTCCCAATTCTACAATAATGCTCGTTGCTGCCCGACACGAGCTTCGCTTTTAACCGGACTTTACCCGCATCAGGCCGGCATTGGTCACATGACCGGTGACTACGGACTGCCCAGCTATCAGGGAAATCTCAACAAGCGATCAGTAACCTTGGCCGAAGCTCTGAAGCCGGCTGGTTACAGAACTTACATGTCCGGCAAGTGGCATGTGACCCGACACACCGGACCCGAAGGCCCCAAACACACATGGCCTCGTCAACGCGGATTTGATCGTTTCTACGGCACCATCATCGGCGCAGGATCTTTCTTTGATCCGACCACTCTCTGCCGAGACAACTCTTACATCACGCCTGAAAACGATCCTGAGTACCAACCCGAGACCTACTATTACACCGATGCCATCACCGACAACGCGATCCAATTCCTTTCAGATCACGAGACCTGCCATGATGAAGACCCCTTTTTTCTCTACGTTTCCTACACAGCCGCTCACTGGCCAATGCATGCGCTGCCTGAGGACATTGCTAAATATGAAGGCAAATACGATGGAGGATACGCACCCACGCGACAAGCGAGGTTGGAGAAACTGAAGGCTCTTGGCTTATTGAATAAAAACGGAATCCCGGCCCCTATGGTGGGGAACTGGGCAAACCAATCTGACCAGGAATGGGAAGCTGCCTGCATGGAAGTCTATGCCGCTATGGTCGATCGCATGGATCAGGGAATTGGCAAGATCGTGGACCATTTACAGAGCGCCGGTGAAATGGAAAATACCCTGATTTTGTTTCTGCAAGATAACGGTGGCTGCGCTGAAGGGATGGGCAGGCGTTCCAACCTGGACCAAATCGCTGATATTCAATATGAACCACTTGGATTGAACGGACTTCAGCCAAAGATCTGGCCCCCGATGCAAACCCGGGATGGGCGCCCGGTAAAAACAGGACCCAAAGTGATACCCGGCCCTGCGGACACTTATATTGCATACGGACGCAACTGGGCCAATGTCTCCAATACTCCGTTCAAAGAATACAAGCATTGGGTTCACGAGGGCGGAATCTCCACACCTTTGATCGCGCATTGGCCTGCCGGGATTTCTGCCAAAGGAAGCTGGAACCATACCCCGACGCACATCATCGATATTATGGCCACTGCTGTCGATCTCGCTGGAGCAGATTATCCATTGAAAAAAAATGGTCATCCGATACAACCAATGGAAGGCATTTCTCTACAGCCCGCCTTTTCCAAGCAATGCCTGGAACGAAATAAACCTATTTTCTGGGAACATGAAGGCAACAGAGCGGTGCGAGATGGCCGTTGGAAAATAGTGGCTAAAGGAATCCAGGGAAAATGGGAATTGTACGATATGGAAAAAGACCGAACCGAATCCACGAACCTCGCCGATATTCATCCTGAACGCGTCCAGCGGCTGTCAGCTCAGTATGATCAGTGGGCTAAACGTGCTGGAGTCGTTCCGTTCAATTCCTGGAGAAATTAAGTCGAGCAGAACGTGAGCCGCGCGCGAAATGAATCCGAAATATTACTTGCGCCAATCCTGATCCTTCTCTCCTTCCGATTCGTTTCGCTCGGATTTATCGGAAGGGGAGCTTTCATCCACATTGTCAATCGGTTCGTTCAATTGAACTGATCCATCTCGAATATATAACCAACTCGACAACCCAACCATCGAAGCTGAAAGCCAAATCCAGACTTCTCCCCAGAAATGGGATCCTTTGATGAGGATCCAAATCACTAATGCCATTTGAAAAACGGTGGACATTTTTCCCGACCAATGCGGCTTCACCTTCACTTCACCGCAATAATGTTGAATGATCAAGTAGCCAACGAGACAGAAGAAATCCCGGGCAAAAATAAAACCAGCCAACCATATGGGAACCCGTTGTAACGTGTTGGACTCTGCAATTGTCAGCAGAACAATACCAGACACCAGCAATAACTTATCTGCCAACGGATCTAGCACAGCGCCGATAGTCGTGCGCTGCTTCAGTCTTCGAGCCAGATATCCATCCAGAGCATCCGAAACCGCAGCTACAAAGAAAAAGCTCAACGCCATATAGCGGTAAACTTCATCCCCTTTATCGAAATAATAAAGCAACTGAACAACAAACAACGGGATCAGCAACAGGCGCAGGATAGTGATTTGATTGGCAATCGTCATGAGTTGTTTGCACGGAGGGATGTTTGTATTCTGTAAAAACAATTCGTTCCGCTGAGCTTGAGAGAATTAAAAAGTAAAAGTCGGAAATTAAGAATGAAAAACTTACCCTCAAAAAGGACTTCTCCACCTTCAACCGCAGCATCCGGGATCAAAAAATGATTAAAGAAAGGTGGCCTGATGGCAGTTAGCCTCCTTCGAATGCTGCCTCCACGCGCCGAGCTGGGGCTCAAACTTCCTGAGACTCCACCCAACTTGAATCACGCCCCGAAGACACGGGTGCAATTAAAGAAGGGTGGCAGAAAAATTTCCCAAGGCCTAAGATCTGACACATTTAGGTGTCGGTTGTCCCAGAGCCAAGCGCTCTGTTCTTATTCCTGTTAGGGGCGCCGAAATATTCTGGCTCAAGCGGAATCAAGTCAGAATGCAGGACAAGAAGTAGCAGAGAAACAGGTGGGGTGACTTGGTTGACTAGAGAAGCCCTCAGAGTTGAATCCCAACGGGATTCCGCAACACAGCCCAGGG
>JAUIHU010000621.1 GCA_030432175.1 Verrucomicrobiia bacterium
AAATCAAAGCCCCGTGTATGGTCCTTGATTCGAACCTCCACCATGTCATTCTCTACAAGGGCCTCAATAACAACGTCGTCTGATTTAAATTCGTCCAACACGTAAAAGACAGCGTTATTAGCAGCCTCAGTAAATGCCAGATCAATGGACATCAGATTCGGTTCCTGAACGCCTTTTGAAATCAGGAATTCTTTGAGTCTTTTTGCAATTGGGCGCACCTCGTTTACGTCACAAGGCATGTTTTGTCGAAAAATTTCAGTCATGAGAATAAACAGTCAAGAATGTCATGGAGGCGTCTTTAACACTAACTCAGAAGATAAATCGAGAATCATCATGAAAAAACCACCTGGTCAGGCTTGAGTAACATTGACTCAATCGCACCCAGGTGGCTTCTGTGAATGATGACCGGTGTTCATTTATTTGATTTCGGTCACACCATTTAGCAATGAAATCTAAACCTTACTTCTTAACAACTTCAAAAAGCCGGTGCATTCGAGTCAATTCCAGGATTTGCTCCACTGGAGGAGTCGGACTCAGCAATCTAACTTGTCCTCCTCGATTATTCATACTTTTCAGCAGAGAGATCAGCGCGCCCAGTCCGCTACTGTCAACAAAAGTTGTATCCGATAGATCTATTTCGATCTTCTGATGCTCATCCGTCAGCGCTCCACGAACTTCGTCCCTGAAAGCATTGGCATTTGCCGCTCCCAATTCCTCCAGTTCACTCACTAATAAGATCTCAGATTGTGAGGCTATTTTCATTTAATGATATTTTCTGTTTCCGTTTCAGTAATTTAAACCGAACCCGGGCTTAGACTTATTGAATCCCCGAAATCCGCTAAAGATCCGCTTTTCCAACGTCTGATGCGTTCCAAAGTGTTATTATTACAACGCTTACAATGGCGAATCGGGAAACATTTGGCCTTGGTCCACCGATTCCATGCGAATCTTGAGTCAGTTGCTCAATAGAATTGCACCCAAAACGTAATTGAGTTAAGCCGAAGTGACTCTTCCAAGCAAGCGCAAAAAGATGAACTCTAAAGAGCCTGACCAGCAACCGAATGATCCAGCAAGCCTCGACCAAACGTATTTGTGGCGACCATTCACACAAATGCAGGACTGGATGCAAGTGCGTCCGGTTGTCATAGCTTCCGGAAGTGGCGCAACTCTTGTGGATGATCAAGGTCGCGAATACCTGGACTGCAATGCCTCTATCTGGACCAACTTGCACGGTCACAAACGTAGAGAGCTGGATGCAGCTTTAAAAAATCAGATAGACCAGATTTCCCATTCCTCTCCTCTTGGACTTTCTAATATTCCTGCTCCACTTCTAGCCCAAAAGCTTGCTGATTCAACTCAAAATGATTCCGTGGATAATCGCGTTGAAGGTCCGGAATTAAAGAAGGTTTTTTTCTCGGATGATGGTTCCACAGCGATGGAAGTGGCGTTAAAATTATCGTTTGAAGCGACCCGACGTCGTTACGGTAAAGCAAAGCCTTCTTTTATTTCGGTTAAAAATGCGTATCACGGAGATACGATCGGGGCTGTCAGCGCTGGCAAAGTGGATTTGTTTCACCAGTCGTTTGGTCCGATGTTGTTCCCCACCGAAACAGTGATGTCTCCTTACTGCTACCGCTGTCCTTTCAATCAGGGAACCCCGGAGCGAACAGACGCGCGTCTTTGGCGCCGTTGTCATTGGGAGTGTGTCAGCGAGGTGGAATCCAGATTTGACGAGGAAAAAAGGAATAATATCCGAACTGGAGCTGCCGGGAATGATGATGATGGTCCCAACAGCTTTTCTACATTCATTGTAGAGCCGATCATGCAGGGAGCAGCCGGCATGATCGCTCAGCCTGAAGGCTGGTTGCAACGGGTGATCCAGATTGTTCGGGATTATGGGGCTCAATGGATCGCTGACGAAGTCATGACCGGGTTTGGCAGGACCGGACCTCTGTTTGCTTTTCAAAAGGGAGGCGTCAGGCCCGATTTTCTGGCTTTGGCTAAAGGTTTGACCGGAGGGTATCTCCCAATGGCTGCAACTCTGACTACAGAAGAAGTCTTTGAAGAATTTCTCGGCAGCTACGAAGATTTCAAAACATTTTTCCATGGGCACAGTTACACTGCCAATCAGCTCGGAGCCGCTGTCGGATTAAAAAGTTTTGAACTGTTGGAAACAACACATAATGAATCCCATCGTACCAAAATCGCAGGCTGGATCCGGGAGGGGCTGCGGCCTCTTTGGAATTTGCCGGTTGTGGGTGACATTCGTCAGGAAGGAACGGTTGTCGGAATTGAATTGGTGAAGGACTGGAAGACCAGGGAGCCTTTTCCTTTAGAGGCGCAGGCAGGCATCCGAGTCTGCAACCGATTGAAGGAGCTTGGTGTTCTGACCCGGCCAATTGGAAGTGTTTTGGTTTTTATGACTCCCTATTGCATTTCAGAGGAAGAAACCAGAAAGGCTCTGGAAAAGTATGCCCAAGCCATTCAGTCTGAACTCATGTGATCGCCACCAACTTCTCAATTCATAAAATGAAATTATTCTTAAAATGGTTTTGATTGTCTGAATCAAAATATGAATTAGAATATCTGATTATGCCCACATTTTATCAATGCCAGCGCTGCACTGCCTGCTGTCGATGGCCCGGATTGGTGAAGCTCAGTGATAAAGAGATTCATGGTATGGCAAAGTTTTTAAACATTACTGAGTCAGATTTCATTAATGAATACACAAAACTGCGACCGGATCGTCAGGGTTTGTCGTTGAAAGATCGCTATGATGGAGCTTGCATCCTTCTTAAAGACGACAGTTGTATTGTTCAGCAAGCCAAACCCCAGCAGTGCAGGGATTTTCCAAACTTATGGAACTTCCCGAATTTTCAAAATGTCTGCCAGTCGAAGTCCATAACTTTGTCTGTTGAAGATTACGAAGCACGTATTCGGAGTGAAACGGGACGTAAAAACTATCAAGTCTCAAACTCCAGCTCAGATCAGTTTGATCCAGAGAATTCCTGATTCCGATCCAACTCAATTTAATTTTATCGCCATGTCTCTGAAGCTGTTTTTACACAAGTATCGATCCATCTGCTTTCAATGGATATTGATGTTCATTGTCTTTTTAAATGTCGCAGCTAGTGGAGGAGTGAATACCGAAATTCAAACCTGGATCGAACTAGAATCAACCTGGAACTGGTGGAAAGGGCAAACTCACCCATCTT
>JAUIHU010000622.1 GCA_030432175.1 Verrucomicrobiia bacterium
GAGCTATCGAACGAAGTTCTAAAAAGAACTCCCCTTCTTCTCCCGGTTCCCCTGGTTGCGCAAATCGAGGAGTCTGTCTACTTGCAGTGGCAAAATGTTGGTTACCTAACCCTCCCCGTCCTCCAAGACATAACGTAACTTGCTGTCCTGGCTCCAGGAGGTCTGCTACCAGCTCCCCCTCGCGATCTTTGTATGGAGATCTGAAGATTGGATCACTCTCATCCACTTCCTCCAAATCTTCGGTATCGTCATAATCTTCAGCTTCCAGATCCACTTCCATCGCCCAGGCTCCGGAGGCGCTTTGCTTGAGTTCCCCGGTGTTCATTGGCTCAGGCGTCTCATCGCCTTCACTTTCGAGCGGCTCCAATACTTCATCAGCGTCGGAATTCACCCCTGATTCGCCCAGCTTCATTCCCACCATTTCCGCCAGTTCATCTTTCAACGGACGGGCTGGGCGTGGGTCATTAATGAAATCATCCGGTTCTGAAGAAGAATCATCCTGATCCTCCTCTTCTCTTTCTGCTGCTTCTCTTGCCTGAACCTGTTCTTCGATAGTTTTCTTGCTAAGCTTCCATACCAGAGTGCCACAGGGAACTTTGACAACCAAATCCTTGCCGGCTCTTCCGCTCATGTTCTTCCCCAGTCCAGGCTTGCCTTCTTCAGCAAAAAGTCGGGCTTGATAATACTGAGCAGTCAAATCGGTGAGATTCGGGTCAGCTTCCAGGATCACATCTCCACCTTTACCTCCATCGCCACCAGCAGGACCACCCTTGGGTCTATAAGCTTCTCGGAGCAAAGCGACACAGCCTTTTCCACCGTGTCCGGCTCTTGCGTGGATTTTGATTTCATCGATGAACATGGTTGTGGGTCAGGATCGAACTTTGGACTGGATAAAAAAAAGCGAGGCAGAGCGCCCCGCGTCGGATGGATCAATATGATGAACCACTTAATTCTGTGGCATTGAACGAATGTGGAAGCGACTGCCGAGCCTTATGCTTCAGCTGTGGTCTCTTCCATCTTCATGCCATGAGGCAATTCTCCTTCACGCACATTGACTCTACGTCCGTTCTTGTCAAATCGAACCGTGCCATCAACCAGCGAGTAAAGGGTCCAGTCTTTTCCGACCCCGATGTTTTCACCAGCCAGCCATTTGGATCCGCGCTGACGGATAATGATGGTGCCGGCGCGAACGAATTCATTACCGAAACGTTTGACACCCAGCCGTTTGCTGACGCTGTCACGTCCGTTCCGGACACTACCTTGTCCTTTCTTGTGTGCCATATCTTAAAAACCTGATGAATGATTAACTAAAGGGAATGATCAACCAAAGAAACCAATGAGATTACTTGGCGATTTCCTTGATTTCCACGATTGTCTTGCGCTGGCGGTGACCTTTGGTCAAACGATAACCTTTACGGCGGCGCATTTTATAAATCAGGACTTTGTTGTCCTTCTTCTGTTTAACAACGCTTCCTGTTACCTTTGCATTTTCAACGCGGGGCGCTCCGACTGTGATGTCGTCACCATCCACCAACATTAAAACCTGATCAAAAGTCACTTCAGCTCCGGCTTCTGCAGGGAGCTTTTCCACTTCAACCTGAGCGCCGGGCTCTACTCGGTATTGCTTACCACCTGTTTCAATAACTGCGTACATAAAATCCAATTCCAACCAAAGAGCCATGGAACAAACCAGAAAGCCCTATGCCTGTCAACTTCTCTTTTAATAAAATCGGCAAATCCCGACATTTTTTTTCGTGACCCGATTTCCGTTGTTTCTTATTCCGATTCCAGGCGCTAGTTTGCCGACTTAAACGCTGACTGACTAGACTTTTTAATGGAAAAGCAACCCGAAACCAAATCGAATTCTGAAGCAGCAGATCAAAAAGTGATCCAAGGACAATCTGGACCCGTTCCAAAACACAGTGAATGGAAACCCTTCATCATTCTGTCCGTTGTCCTGATAGCTCTTCTCAGCGCATTGTTTCATGAAAGCTTTGATTCTGAAAAAGTACTTTTCGCCAATGACGGCCCGTTGGGAGTACTGATGAATCCCGCTGGGCAACTTCCAGAATCCTTCACCGGAATCTGGCAGGATACAAACTGGCTGGGTGGATCAGAAATCAGCGCGCCACCCAATATCACCAACCTGATTCGCTGGGCGCTAGGGCCAATAGGCTACTCCAAATTCTACGCTCCTCTGGCTTTGCTGTTTCTCGGATGCTCAGCCTGGATTTTCTTCAGATCCCAGGGTTTTGCAACAGTCGTTGCAGGTTTTGGCGCATTGGCGGCAACTCTTAACATGAACACCTTTTCCAATGCCTGCTGGGGACTCCCCTCGCGCGCTCTAGCCCTGGGTTCAATTTTTCTGGCCTTGAGCGCGCTGACTCATCCAGGACTTCGTCCAGTCTGGGCTAGATGGATCCTGGCCGGGTTTTGCGTAGGACTTGGAATCATGGAAGGTTATGACAATGGCGCAATTTTCAGCATATTCGTAGCTGTTTTCGCTGTTTTTCATGTGATCGTTGACTCTCGATTTGCGAGTCAAGAACAAGAAACAGAAACAGAAAACGCGACACCCAAAGAATCCAATTCCGATAGCTCCGGATTTAAATGGTCCTCTATAATCGGCAAAGCAGCGTTTGGAACTGCAGTCATTGCTCTTGTCGCTGCGCTGGTATCATCACATGCCGTGTTGTCTGTCATTGCCACCCAATTGGATAATCAGGGATCTCCCTCCAGCCTGAAAAGCGAGACGGGTGAAGATGAGTCACAACGCAACTGGGATTGGGCGACGCAATGGAGTTTACCTAAAGTTGAATCGCTGCGTGTACTGGTTCCCGGACTTTTCGGCTATCGAATGGATTCACCAGACGGAGGTAATTACTGGGGGACCGTAGGACGCCAACCTGGCTGGGATGAACACCACCAGGGGTTGCCCCGTCATTCTGGATCTGGAGAGTATCTCGGACTTGGGGTGGCATTGATGGCTTTCTGGGGATTATTAAATACTTTCCGTGGACGTAAAAGCGGATGGGGTTTATCCACTCGCTGCATGATCTGGTTTTGGTCCGCAGTGGCGTTGATTTCTCTGGCTCTGTCATTTGGTCGCCATGCGCCATTCTATCCGTTTATTTATTCACTCCCTTATTTCTCCACAGTCAGAAACCCAATCAAGTTCATGCATGTCTTCCACCTCG
>JAUIHU010000623.1 GCA_030432175.1 Verrucomicrobiia bacterium
AACGCTCTCAGAAAGACCGGGCCTGGACCTACTTGAGCGAGTAACTGCTTTGAGAATGAAACACTGCCTCAATCTGACTATCGCGATCGTCCTTCTCGGCGTCGGAGTTCCTGAAGCCTTCGCCGAGTTACGTCTGGCTGGCATTTTCTCGGATCACATGGTTCTGCAGCAAAACAGTGATGTCGCTGTTTGGGGCTGGGCAGATCCAGGTGAAACAGTGACTGTGGTCTTGGACCATCCCGCGAAGACATCCAGCGCCGAAGGAAAAGCGGATGATACTGGTTACTGGAAGGTTTATTTGAAAACAGGCAGCGCCTCTTCAAAACCAGGCAAAATCATCGCTGGGTCTGGAGATGACGGCGTGGTCGTAGAAGATATTCTGTTTGGCGAAGTCTGGATCTGTAGTGGCCAATCCAACATGCAATGGGCGGTCAGTCAGACTTTCGAACCTCAAATGGCAATCGCCGCTTCCACAAACCCGAACCTGCGTTTGCTTTACGTGCCTCGTGTCAAATCCAATGAACCGCTGAACGACATCAACGCGACCTGGACCGAATGCAATCCGGATACAGTCCGCGGATTCTCTGCTGTGGCCTATTTCTTCGGTCTCAAACTGCAACAAGAACTGGGCGTCCCGGTTGGGTTGATTCACACTTCCTGGGGTGGGTCTCCGGCTGAAGTCTGGATGGATCACGAAACGCTGGCAGGAAATCCCATGTACAAAAAGGAAATCCTCGATGGCCATGAGCAGGCGATAGCGAATTATCGAAGCCAGTTGGAAGCTTATGAAAAAGCCAAGGCGGAAGCCGAAGCCAAAGGTGAAAAATTCGAACAACGCGCTCCTCGCGGACCTTACTGGACTCCTTCTGAACTCTACAATGCGATGATCCACCCGTTGCTCCCATTCGAAATCGCCGGAGCTATCTGGTATCAAGGTGAATCCAACGCGGGTCGGGCTTACCAGTATCGTTCTTTGTTTCCAGATATGATCAGCAACTGGCGACGCGCTTTCGGTCAGGGAGATTTCCCATTCTTGCTGGTTCAGTTGGCTTCCTTCATGGCCATCAAAGATGAACCCGGCGAAAGCGCATGGGCGGAATTAAGAGAAGCGCAGTTATTGTCAACACAAGTTCTACCGAATGTTGGCATGGCAGTTATCACCGACCTCGGCGAAGAAAAAGACATTCACCCTCGCTTGAAGGAACCGGTTGGCAATCGACTGGCAACCGCAGCTCTGGGTATTGCGTACGACAAAAATGTCACCTACTCAGGTCCAACTTACCAGGAAATGACCATTGAACAGTGGGATGATACACGCGCAGCCAAGCTCAAGTTTGACCATGCTGGCGGCGGATTAAAAGTGCGCGGCGGAAGTTTGATCGGTTTCACGATCTGCGGCCCTGATGGCGAATTTGTAAAAGCCCATGCTAAAGTCAGTGGTAAAAACACTGTTTACGTTTGGTCTGAAGAGGTCCCGAATCCTGTTGCTGTTCGTTATGGCTGGGCGGATTATCCATTGATCAATCTTTACAACGACGCTGGCCTGCCCGCCTCACCGTTCCGCACGGATAGTTTCCCAATGATTACACAACCTAAATAACGGAAAAAAATGAATCGTCACCACTCCCGACTCTCGCTCCGCAACTTCTACCAATCCGCCTGCGCCGCTGGCTTCACCGCTCTGGCATCTATTGGCTTCGGACAGGAAATCCCACCATTTCCTGAACCCGAAACTGAAGATTTAACCATGCAACCAGGCTATGTTTCTTCTCAATTCATCTACGTTGATGCGCCCTTCCCTTCCTGCCACGCGTCCACGATTGAAGAAACCGAGCACGGCATTGTCGCTGCATGGTTCGGAGGGACTCATGAGAAACATCCGGATGTCGGAATCTGGGTGTCGCATTTGTCAGATTGCGGAGAATGGTCGACTCCTGTGGAAGTGGTGAATGGCGTTCAGCATGCGGGTCTGCGTTATCCAACCTGGAACCCGGTTCTGTTTCAACCTAACGCCGGCCCGCTGATTTTGTTTTATAAATCAGGCCCCAATCCCAGGGAATGGTGGGGTGAAGCAATGGTTTCTCACGACGGTGGGAAATCCTGGGATCGACCGTTTCGTTTGCCGGAAGAGATTTATGGTCCGATCAAAAACAAACCAATCCAACTGGCCGACGGAACGATCCTCTGCGGGACCAGCACAGAACATGATGGCTGGCGGGTCCACATGGAAATGTTGAAGATCAGCGAAAACGGTCAGTGGTCCTGGAGCCGCACCGAAGCATTGAATGATGGCGATACTTTTGGCGCGATCCAACCGACGATCCTGAGCTACCCGGATGGACGGTTGCAAATTCTCAACAGAAGCCGTCAACGTGTGTTGACCGAGTGCTGGTCAAATGACGGTGGCAAGTCCTGGTCCACTATGCAGGCAACTCAACTACCCAATCCAAATGCCGGCGCCGACGGTGTCACCTTGCAGGATGGACGTCAGGCGTTAATTTACAATCATACCCGTCAGGGTCGGAGTCCGCTGAATCTGGCTCTGTCCATGGACGGCAAAACGTGGCATGCCGCGCTGACTCTGGAAAATGAACCCGGTGAATATTCTTACCCGGCCATTATCCAATCCAAAGACGGCATGCTGCACATGACCTACACCTGGAAACGGGAACGGATTAAACATGTTAAGGTTCACCCAGACCAACTGAATCTGCGTCCGATGCAGCCTTGAGTTCTCCAGGAACGATCCAAAGAGCAGGGTGAAATCATAAACGCATTGTCGGCCGGATAAACGATTGTCTTATGGACCCTGATCAACACGATTCCAACAACGAACCCTCACTCGGCAAAATGCTGTCTCAGGAAGAACTGGATAGCATGTCGACTCTGCAGTTGTTGGACTGGATCGCTCAGACGCTGCCGCCCCAACATCCGGCGTTGATGGATCTGGTTTACTTACGGGGACGGGTCGAGGATCTGGAAGAAATCCAGGATCAGGCCCGGGAAGCGCTGGAGCAAATGGATTCGGCTTTGAAGAAGCTTCGTTCCCCAGCGTTTCGGGTCGGTTCCTACCTGGCTCCCATGCCTCCGGATCGAGCGCTGGTGTGTGTGAATTCTACGGAGTACGTTTGCGAAATCGATCCCCGGGTTCCTATCAGTCAGGTGCGAGTCGGTGATAGGGTGTTATTGAATGAG
>JAUIHU010000624.1 GCA_030432175.1 Verrucomicrobiia bacterium
ACATGAAGCATGAAATCTTTTTCTTCAGGGCGCGGTGTCATTCTGAAAAAGCTTGGAAACTTAGTCTCGAAAAACCTGCGGCTGAATTCCGTATCCGAATGCGAGTAAAGATTAGTATCCATCTTGGACTCAGCAGCTGCCCGCCCCCCAAGTTTCAAACCTCCACCAGCAGGAGGTGGCACAGAGCTTTTTTCTTCTTGGGTCGGAGCTTCCCTTTGACCAATATCATCATCAATTGGCCTGGGAGCTGCCTGCGGTCTTTCGACTTCTTTAGTAGGCATGGACAGGAAAAGGATAGGACCCAATCCAGGCAAAATTGCGCTAACGGCACAAACCAGAGCCGTGGGCTGATTTCTATACGGAGCAAGGGCAGCTCCTGCAAAAATACTTGCAAGAAGAACCAGGCCGAGCAGGCCGTACCCCACCGGTGTCGTGATAGCCTGAGTAAACGAACCCACTTCTGCGTTCTCAGCTTTTTGTGGAACCTCATCCCATCGGAAAACAATATCCTGTTTTCTTTCCTGACGGGTTGGTTCTAAAAATGGAGCAGCAAATTTTCTTGCATCTTGATTTCTCATCACTTTCTGCAGAGTCTCCTGA
The DNA here is from genome assembly GCA_030432175.1 of Verrucomicrobiia bacterium. Classification (GTDB taxonomy): domain Bacteria; phylum Verrucomicrobiota; class Verrucomicrobiia; order Limisphaerales; family JAUIHU01; genus JAUIHU01. The sequence continues at coordinate 601 of JAUIHU010000624.1, forward strand.
GTCAGTTTGCTCCACCAGATACGCTCCGAGAATCCACCAATGTCCAACCGCACGACGATTCCCTGGTCGTTAGGGGTAACCAGCTCACCTTCGTAAACATCTCCATTTTTCAGCTGGAATTCTTCCGCGCCGACGTGACAGAGTGGAAAAAAGGCCAGAAGGCCCACCAGCGCTGTTAAAACAATTTTGCAGCGCAAAGAAGCGCAATTCATTTTTCCCAGTTGCATTAGCGCTATTTTGCCGCTCCGATGTTGCACAGTAAAGACTTAATTCCAGAAGTGATTTTGATTTGAATGATCCAGAGCCAAAATGACCTTGCTCCCCAATTACAGTCCCTTCTCAAATCGAACCCCATGTGGGCTCCAGTCGGATCCAGGATTGGGATTGCTGTTTCGGGTGGACGCGACTCGGTAACACTGGTCGATTTGCTCTCACGTCTTCAGTCGAAATGGAACTGGACTCTCTACATACTCCATTTCAATCATCAATTGCGTGGTAAGGAGAGTGATCAAGACCAGGAGTTTGTAGAAAACCTCGGCATGCAATTCAAAATCCCTGTCATTTGCGGCAATCCCGAAAACGCCGTGTCGACTGAAAATCTTCAGGGCAAGCAAAATCCCAACACACAACGCCAGAATCATTTCAGTGGGTCGATGGAAATGCGAGCGAGGTCCCAGCGGCATACCTTTCTGGCTGATCAGGCCAATCGCCTTCAACTGGATCGGACCGCTCTGGCTCACCACCAGGATGATCAACAGGAGCTTTTCTGGATTCGATTGCTGCGAGGGGCCAGCTTGCAAGGGCTTTCAGGTATGCATGCGCTGAGCAAATCGCCGATCGATTCCAATGTTTCACTGCTTCGTCCTTTGTTGACATTTAGCAGGCATGAACTTTCCTTGCATCTTCAATTCCGTGAGTTGGAGTTCCGAGAAGACAGCAGCAACCAGAAGCTTGAACCGCTGAGAAATCGGATTCGTTGGAAACTGATTCCATGGGTTGAGTGCGCCATCCAGCCAGGAATCCGATCGATTGTTGACCGATGGATGAAACAGGCGCGTGAAGTTCACGAAGACCTGGAAATTTGGTTAGCGGACTGTCAGCGTTCAGGTCGGGAGTTCAGGAACTGGCCCAGGTCTGTTCAGAAGTTACATATTGCCAGGCAGCTTCCGCAATTTGGAAGAAAACCCGAAGACAAAATCATTGAATGGTTGCGGAGTCACCCTGAAAAGCAAATGGAGATTCGCCCGAACGCCTATGTAAGAATGGATCAACACGGAACCTTACAGTGGGCGGACAACCAACAAAGCAATTGCAAGACTCGATCAGACTCGAAAAGAGAATTGAGCCACGAAGATCCCGCTCCTGAAATAGTGATCAATCTAAATTCACCAGGGTCAATTGAAACAAATCCAGGAGTCTTTCGCTGGGAGACAGACAATCTTGAGAAGCAACTAACGAGCGAAGAGATAAAAGAAATCAAGCCTGATCATGAAGAATGGTTTGATGCGGACAAAGTGGGTTTGACGGTTCAGATACGAAGATTTCGACCTGGAGACATTTATCATCCTATAGGAGCCCGGCGGCCGGTTCACATGCAAAAATATCTTGCTGGTTTAGGATGCAATAATGAAGAGCGCAGAAACGTGATTGTAGCTGTTGGAGCTGACAATCAGATTTTCTGGAGTTCCAAAGGAAGAATTGGAGAGCTTTTCAAGCTGGACAAAAACGCCCGTCGGCGGTTGAAATGGTCATTTACGCGTCGGTCCTGAACCGGAGTCCGGGAGGCTGTTGGCTTTGTGTATTGCATCATTGAACCAAAGTCAGCAATTCATTCCGAGAAAAATACCGAGATTCAACGAGGAAACGCAGCTGTGTTCAGTTGTTGCGGCCATGTATCGACGGCGCTAATTTGCAATTTAGACATGTTGAAAGACAACCAACCCAACTCGGGAAAAAACAAAGGGCCTAATCAGCCTGACGAAATCCGGGCGCCTTCCCCTAGAAACTGGATCGTGCTGGTCATTATATTGTTGTTCATCCCGCTGCTATACCTCATGAGGAGTCAGAGTGATCAGCAGCAATTGAAGCTGACCTATAATCAATTCATCCAGAAAGTTGAACAGGGAGATATCATCGAAGGGATCATTCGATACGATCCTCAATATGATACTCTGCGAGAGATCGCTGGACGTTATGTGGTCCGAGATGATCAGGGAAACATTGTTAATAACGAGGAAGGGAAGGCTCAGGAGAAGGCGTTTCAGATCAACATACCTCTAACACCCGAGTTAGAGCAGACACTGCTGCAGCAAGGGCTTAAAACGGCGAAGCCAAACACTGTGCTGCTCAACGTGATTGTTGGATTGCTGCCATTTCTTTTACTGATTGCCTTAATCTATTTCTTTTTCGTCCGACAAATTCGAATGGCCGGAAAAGGGGCATTGAGTTTTGGAAAAAGCAAAGCGCGGATGCTCACCAAAGATAAAAACAAGACTACTTTTAAAGACGTAGCTGGCGTTGAGGAAGCGGAAGAAGAGGTTGGCGAATTGGTTGATTTTCTGAAAGATCCGCGAAAGTTTCAGAGATTGGG
>JAUIHU010000625.1 GCA_030432175.1 Verrucomicrobiia bacterium
CGCTGCATTGATTCTGTTTGGTTATGGACTGCAGGCATTTTTCAAAGAATTTCTGAGCTCTCGGAACAACGCGACTGCTCAATCAAAAAAACCAACCTCTTCAGAAAGCCGGCAAGAATCCAACAGCGCTGTCCGCAAGTTTAAGCTTTGGTGGAAAAATGAAGCTAACGCAACACAACGGATCTGGATCATCAGCGTTAGTAGTTGGGTGGGAATCAGCTTGATCAGCTGGGCTATTTTCGCATCTTACAAATCAGAAATTCAGGTCTATCTTGCAAAAAACGGCTTCGCTCCTGAGCAAAGCGCTATCATGCATGCCTTTAGTGTTGGGGAACTTGGCTGGTTCGTTCTCTGGAGTTTTCTCTTTTCAGCATTGGTTCTGGCCTGTGTCTGGGGGCGATTCCCTGCCAGATTGAATTGGGTGCCTGTTGGGTTGTTCGGCATTTTATTGGTTTCTGATCTGGCGCGAGCCAATCACCACTGGATCGTCGCCTACAACTATCAGGAGCGATTCAAATCCAACGTGGTTGTAGATAACCTAAAGGAAGATCCACATTTGCATCGAGTCGTGGCGCCAGCTTTGTTGACTAATCCACGACAAGCCTCCCCATATTTCCATGCAATCTGTCGAGAATGGGTACAACACCATTTCCAGTATTTTGGAATCCATGCATTGGAAATCATCCAAATGCCCCGAACTCCAAAGGATTACAACCAACTCAACCAGGCGTTTAATGGAGCGCTTGGTGGATCCCCCAACCAGCAGGGAGTGATCCTGCTGCCGCGACTCTGGGAACTTTCCAATACTCGCTACATCCTTGGGCTCAAAGCGTTGGAGAATAACTTGAACGGAGAACTGGATCCGATCCAAAAACGATTCAAGGTCAAAATGACCTTCACGATACAACCCGCAGAAACTCCCAGCGGCTATGAAATTGTGGAAGATCCGTCTGGACAGTTTGCGCTTTATGAATTCACAGGAGCATTTCCCAGGGTTTGCCTGTTCAGTCAGTGGTCCTGGGAAGAGAGTGATGAGAATACGCTCAAGCGGCTGACCGATTTATCTTGGGACTCCAGCAGCCGGGTATATGTCAACCCTTCCCCTGACCAGGACAAACCACTTCCGGATCCTGACCCATTGCCTGAAGCGGCCCCGCCATTGGTAGCCGCAATGAGAAGCGCTCTGAGCGCCGAGGAAATTGAGTATCTGAGTTATACCCCGAAGCGATTTGAACTCAAAGTCACCCCCAAACAGCGCTCTGTCCTCCTCGTCAACGACAAGTTCAACCAAAACTGGAAAGTCAGGGTTGATGGTGAAGAAGCTCCACTTTTGAGACTGAACTTTATCATGCGTGGCGTTTATTTGAATGAGCCGGGGGAACAAATTGTGGAGTTTATCTATGCGCCATCAAATGGTGGACTTTGGACCACCGTTGGATCCAGTCTGGCTTGCCTCGGACTTTTAATCTGGGTGTCACGCAATAGACAGCCTGCCCAAAAACAAGAGATCACCTTAAGTGGGAAATAAGATTTCCTATACATTACAAAATGTCCAATCCAAGCCAGCAAGACTACTATGCGGCAAACGAAGCATACGCCGAGTTTCTGGATTCATGGGATGATGGGTGCTACGAAAAATACTCCGATGCGCTGAATCCTTTGCGCCCCTGGAAATCTGCGCCAGCTCAGGTCCCAAATACACCAGACCAACCCCTGCGCGTCCTGGATGTTGGTTGCGGCGTGGGGCAGGTACTTGAGCGACTGAATACATTCAATGCAAGCGCCACAACCGTTCCGCTAATGGCTTTTGGCGTGGACGTTTCAGAACCCAATATACGCAAAGCGAATGATAAGGGCCTTCAGAGAGCATCCTTGTACGATGGCGAAACTCTTCCGTTTGAGGATGGTTACTTTCACTCAGTCGGGGCGTTAAATGTTCTTGAACATGTAGCCCACCCGGAAACATTTATTCGCGAACTGACAAGAGTCGTGCGGCCTGGAGGCAGATTGACTTTGTCCAGTCCGAACTTTCTTCGAGTCATTGGCTGGAATGACTATCATCCGAGAATGCGAGGAGCCGCTAATAAGTTTCAAAATCTGAAATCACTATTACGCATTTGGAGATCCGGCTTCCAACCCGATCCACTTCCATTCGAAAGAATGGATCCCATCATCCGAGAACCATTTTGCCCGGATGATGATGCGATTGTGATGACCAATGGACTACAGATCCGATACTGGATGCAGCGGGTTGGGTTTCAGATTGTGGACGTAAGTTGCGCTGATCGGTATTGTCCAAAAATTATCGATCGACTGGCAAATTCCGGATTCTGGAAGTATGGAATGCTCAATTCGTTTGTGATGGGGATACGTCGGAAGCGATCCAGGTGATTAATTTCTCGACAAAACAGAGACAAGGACTGAATTTTAACAGATATTCCTCAAAACTGTCTCAATTCCGTCCAAGTCAATCATAATTATTCACCTTTAGGGATGAATTTTCTTTTCACTTGCGCCAAAAAAATAGAGCATTCCGGCGCGTGAGATGGTCTGAGATAGTATTTTCCTTCAGATTAATGGAATAGTTCTTCTCTGATTCAGGCAAATAGCAGTCTGATATTGGCCCCTCCAAATAACCTGAACTCCTGGCAAATGTCACAACGGCGGTTGCCGGTTGGAAATTAAATTTGGTCTCTCAAAGAAAAGACCTTTAGCCCTTTCGGCGCTCGAACATGTCGATAGCCGAAAACAAGAAAAGTTAAGAATCCGTGAACCCATTAGTATCCTTACTTTTTGCAGGAATTGTTGGCCTCGTTTATGCCAGCATCTGCGAATGGACCCTTCATCGTTACGTCATGCACAAACCCTGGAAGTTTCTGCGGTATCCTTTCAGGACGCACGCGCTGATCCACCACCAGCTTTTTAAAGCTGACGACACTTATCACTTGCAGAACGAAAAGGACAAGGAACTGATCCCTATGGCCTGGTGGAATGGGCCAACACTCGTCGCCCTGTTTCAGACTCCCTGGTTGATCCTGACTTTAACCACCTCGTTTTTCACCTGGGGCATCTACGCCGGGATCATCGGGACTCTGGCCCTGTATTACGTGGCATACGAATACCTTCACTGGTGTATGCACCTGCCCAAGAAGCGCCGTCTGGAAATGAGCCAGATGTTTCGATTCATTA
>JAUIHU010000016.1 GCA_030432175.1 Verrucomicrobiia bacterium
CAGTGTCGGTGAAGAGGCTCTGTATTTTGAAGTCGATCTTTGCGCTCTTAGCAGCCTGCAGGTCAGTGAGGCTTTTCTTTTCAAGGTACTGGACCTCAACACTGAGATCCAACCTGTCAGCGCTGGAATCGACACTTCCAATCCGGATGATGTGAGACTTGTCCTGGTGGAAAGCAGAGAAGCTTCCACTCTTGACGATAATGAGCTTCTGGCTGTGTTTGACGCCATGGAACTCGCTGTGGACCGCCTGGAAGCGTTGATTCAGGAAAACGTAAAACCTGAAACACTCTGAATAATTCAGAGGCCAGGTCCTCCTTTATCAAAAAGGCGCGAGTGTAATTAACGTTGGGTTGCGTCCCGGGATCAGCTGATTCCCGGCTCGGCGAGTGGAGCCAGCATTTGAGGAAACTGGCTGGACAATAAAAAGCCACCCTCCTGCAACAACGCTCCTAAAAAATTCCCCAAATTAAAATTTGACAGTAATAAAAGCATATTCTATTGTTTCCTTACAATGAAACTGGCGGCATGGGCAAAAGCAAATGGACTGACATATCTGGCCGCCTGGAAGCGATATAAAGCCGGGACGTTGCCGGTCAGGGCATGGAAGGGTGACACGGGAGCGATATTGGTGGATCCAGCCACTCGAGGATTAGTAGTCTATCTTCGGGTGGATTCAAAAGCAGACAGCGAGGAATTAGAACGAGCCCGCGAAGATTGCGAACGTTACTGCAACAAACGCAAATGGCGGATCGAAGAGGTGATCGAAGAGATCGGGGATGGGAGAAGGGATGAGCGGTCTGCGTTTTTGGATTTATTGGATTCTAAACCTACCCGGATTGTGACCTGGAAACCATCAATGCTGGCGGAAGTCGGCTGTGGGATCCAGTACCTGGAAAGATTGCTTCCACAGGCCGGATGTGAACTTGTTTATGTCGAATCCGAGAAAATTTTAACTCCCAGCGACGCATTCACTGGCTGATCCCCTGCTGAATCCGCACAAGCTGAATCATACCGATCCGGGTCTCGTTAACCAGGGATGCTGATTGAAGTGAAATGAACCTGAAATTGTAACTGAAACCTATATTAAATACCCAAAACTGATATGAGCATTTTTTCACGACTTTTTAAAATTGGACAGGCCAAGACCAACCAGATTATTGACAGTATGGAAAAGCCGGAGGTCATGTTGGATCAAGCGATCCGAGACAAGGCCAAGGCTATTCAGGACGCCAAGCGCGCTTTGCAAAGCTGCATCGCCACTGAGCGCCAGACCAAAGCTCAGTTGAACCAATACCGCGAAGAGAAAGCGATGTGGGAAGGTAAAGCAGAAGCAGCTTTGCGAGCTGGCAAAGAAGAGTTGGCTGTGAAAGCGCTGCAACGCGCCGAAGAATCCGAACGCAAAGCTCAATCGACCGAACCCAACTGGCAAGGCCAGAAAAACAGTCTGGATCAGATCAAGGCTGACATTCACCAGATGGAAGATGAGTTAGCTGAGCTGAAGCGGAATAAGGATTTCATTATAGCTCAGAGCAAAACCGCTGAGGTCAAAAAGAACATTTACGAAGCTCGCGCTAAAGTGAACAAACGCAGTGACGTGGATGATTTGATTTCACGAATGAAATCCAAAGCTGAAAAAGCCTCTTACGAAGCGGATGCGGCTCAGGAAATGGCCAGCACATTTGACGGGCGGGATTCTCTGGAGAAGGAATTCGACAGCCTTGGCACATCGGCAGCCAATCCGGATGTGCAAGACAAACTGGCTGCGCTCAAAAGCAAGCTGGGACAATCCTGAGATGATACCCATGCGATCATGATCTCAAACAGAAAATCTGCTCTTAACGAGCAACATCTTTAGAATTTCAGGCCGATGTTTATTCTTCCGAATGAGCGTCGGCTTTTTTGTATCTCCCTATGAACTGAATCATGTCATAACTTCATCATAAACCTTTAAACTTTGATCCCACCATGCAATCCACTCGCTCTAATCTGCTGATCATTTCCATGCTTCTCAATCTGGGCTTGCTGCTCGGACTGGGTTATGTCGTTTCAAAATCAGGATCCAACGCCAGTAGCGCCGATGAAGCTTCCAACATTCATCCAGTAAAAGGCACAGAAAATCTGAGCGCCCAAAGCGGCGAGCCCGAACCAGATCAAGCCATCCCTCAGATCTGGTCTATGCTGGAAGCTGAAGATTACCCGACCTTCATAGCGAACTTGCAGAAAATAGGTTGTCCTGATGAAACCATCCGCCTGCTGGTCGCTGCTGAGATCAATGAGAAGTATAATCAGCAGTTGAAGGACATGATGCGCTCCGGTGATGAAGAATTCAAATTCTGGGCAACAGGAATGAATCCATTCGGAGGATCCTATGGCGCAAAAATCTCTGACATGATGGAGGTAGAGCGAGCCCGTCAAGATGAAGTGAAAGCTGCATTGGGTGAGTTGGGCGTTCCGGAGACTGCTGAATCCTGGATGTACGGAGGACCAGCCATGGCTTCTTACCTGGAACAAAATCTCGGTTTCCTTCCCAAAGAAGAACGAAACAATGTCATGGATATCTACATGCAGTATCAGATGAAGCAATCTGAGATCATTATGAATGCCAATGGAATTATGTTGCCTTCAGATCAGGAAGCTATCCGAGCCATGAAGCAGGAAATGAATGAGCAATTGGCGTCACTGATGACTCCGGAACAGAAGCAGGACCTGGATCTCTACATGTCGGACACGGCCAATATGATGAGATCTCAGCTGGTGGGCTTCAATCCAACGGAAGATGAATTCAGAGCGATTTTCGACATACAACAAGCCTTCGATCAAAATTATTCCAACCAATATGGACTGATGGGGGCATCTCCGGAAGAGCAAGCTGAGAGACAAGCTGCTCAACAGGAATTACAAAACCAGATCCGGGAAACTTTGGGAGAAGAAAGATTTCAGGATTACCAGAAAGCTCAGGATTATTCATACCGCACACTGACTCAGTTATCGGACCGACTCGGGCTTGAATCCGGCGCGGCAGATGAAGTTTATGGGATGCAACAAGACATTCAGACAGCGCAGAATCAAATTCTTGGCGATCCAAATTTGTCGATGACTGAAAAGGGAGCCGCTCTTCGAGAAATCGCCAATGAATCGAGGTCCAGTGTCGAAGGTCTGCTTGGGGAGGAAGGATATAATTATTACCTGAGCAGCGGGGGATACTGGTTGAACCAGTTAGAAACCACAGCGAACAACTTTGAACAACCCGTCATACAACCACAGGGCTTTGATACCCCACAATCCACCGATGCTCAGGTATTGGATCTAGTGGAAGAAGTCCTGCAGTCTGATGAACCATTGGACTGAAAATAATTCCACTAGACGTGAATACCCTGTTGTTCTAGTTTAGGCCCCAAATTCGCTCGTCGGATCTAAAGATTGATTGATTAATAACCGACGGGCATGCGCGCGCCCATGTTCCATAAGTTTAAAAATCTATTCTCCAATGACCTAGGCATCGATCTTGGAACCGCCAACGCGCTGGTTTTTTCCAAAGAACAGGGACGGATCGTAGTCCGTGAGCCCAGCGTCGTTGCCGTTGAAGCCTTCAGTGGGAAAGTGTTGGCGGTGGGTGAAGAGGCTCGAAAAATGTTGGGCCGCACTCCGGGTGATATCAAAGCCGTTCGTCCGATGAAGGACGGTGTGATAGCTCATATCGAAACCACCGAGGAAATGTTGCGGTACTTCATCAAGAAAGCGCAGAGCGCCAAGTTGATTCACCCGCAGGTTTTGGTGGCCGTGCCTTCCGGCATCACTGAAGTGGAAAAACGCGCTGTTAAAGATTCCGCCACCAATGCTGGAGCACGGCTCGTCCGGTTAATCCAACAACCGATGGCTTCTGCTATAGGAGTGGGTCTACCCGTGGGAGATCCGGCCGGGAACATGATTGTGGATATCGGCGGTGGCACCTGCGAAATTGCGATCATTTCTCTGAATGGGATCGTTCTGAGCCGCAGTTTGCGTGTCGGTGGGGACGAATTCAACGGCACCATTCAGGAGCACATGAAACGGGCTCACAATCTCCTGATCGGGGAACGAACTTCTGAGAGTATCAAAATCCAGATCGGATCCGCCTATCCCATGGAGCAGGAGGCGACCCTGGAAGTTAAAGGGCGGGATTTGAGTTCCGGTTTACCTAAAACGATCACGATTCGATCTGAAGAAATCCGCGAAGCGCTGAAAGCTCCCTTGGATAATATTCTGGAAGCCATTCGCGTCACTTTAAATGACTGCCCGCCGGAATTGGCTGCAGATTTGATTGACCGAGGCATCATGGTTGCGGGAGGGGGAGCGCTCTTGCGAGGGATTGATCGCCTGATTGCTCAGGACACCAACCTTCCGGTGCATGTGGCGGATGATCCTCTGAGTGCCGTTGCTGAAGGAACCGGGTCTGCGCTTCAGGACTTTAAAGTATTGAAACGCGTCTCCTCACTCTGAGCCGTAGTCACCAGTCTGGGATGAAACTCAATGGACAAAAGATTATCCAGTTACATTACCTTGGCCCTGGCCTGGTTGTTTCTGATTTTTCTGCTGCTGCGCCCGCATGATCCGGAGTCCCCGCAGGATTCCTCCTGGCTTCGTTCTCTTTTTCAGACTCCATACGAACCCGCCATCGCCTTACACGCCAGCGTAGAAGGCAGCCTGGAGGGCGTCGCCGATCTGGTGACTCAATCCAAACGACAAGCTTTGCAGGAAGTCGCAAGGTTGAAATCTGAAAATCAGCGCCTTCACGTTGAACTATTACAGATGGAAGCGCTGCGTGAAGAAAATCTGCGCCTGGAGAAGTTGCTGGATTTAAAAAGTCAATCACCATGGAAATTACAACCCGCCCGTGTGATCGGTAGAGAACCCAGCGGGTGGTGGAAGGAAATTCTGATTGATTTCACTGCCAATGACGGAGCCAAACCGATGCTTCCGGTGCTGACAGCGGACGGATTAATTGGAAGAATCTCCAGTGTTGAAGGGACATATAGTCGTGTAACATTGCTCGGGTCGCCGCAAATGCAGGTTGCGGCGCTTTCCAGAGAAAGCCGAGCGGCAGGAATTTTAAGAATGTCTCGTGAAGAATCCTATTCCATGGACATTCTGGAACTCGATTTTCTGAAGCGCGATTCAGGAGTGCAAGCTGGTCACCAAATCGTTACCAGTGGTCTGGGCGGTGTTTTCCCGGCAGGGATTCCCATCGGAGTTGTTTTGAAAGTCGAACCCAGAATGGAAGGACTCTATTATGGCGCCAAAGTGCAGATGCATGCCCGTACCGATAGTTTGGAAGAAGTATGCATAGTTTTACGCTGATCCGTATAAGAACGGCTATCCTTCTGCTTGTTGGATTTTTCCTCGTGACCGGAAGAACATTGGCCGGTGACAACCTCTGGCTGGCTCCAGTCTGGCAGGCGGCTTTGATTGGACTGATCACTTTCACGGCGCTAACCAGTGAATCAGTTACGGTAGTCTGGGTCAGTCTTGGAACAGGCCTGTCATTGGATGCGCTTACCGGTCACCCAATGGGAGTTTGCGCATTGGCATGTATGGGGTCCGCAATGTTGGTTCGAAGATTCCGACCTTATATTTCTGCCGACCAATACTCTACCCAGGTTCTGACATCGTATTTTGTCAGTTTCTCGATGCATACTATTTCCTTCGTTGCGCTGAAACTCATTGCTGATCCGGCGCCGGTCTGGATTTCCTACTCAGGTTATTTGTTTCTCTGGACCGCTGTTCACCAGATCTGGATTTCGCCGATCCTGTTCAAAGGAGCATCGGGTTGGGATTTGAAAATGTGGAAAAGGTGGCGTCAGGTTTCTGCATTTCGAGATAATCAACAAATCAAACAACGCCCTACCTCCTCCAGGTTTGGGTAATCCGAATGGGTGAGATTCCTGCTTGAAGAATTTAAGCGACTGAATTCCTGACGCAGTTTTCTTTCCGTTTGAAACCCTGGGTTCGCTGAACTATTTTCAGATCGAGTGATAGACGTTTACGGTTGCGTCTAAAGGAATGAATGAATGAACGAAAACCCACTAGAAAAGAGACAAAAAGAGGAGCGGACACGCGCCTGGATCCTGTTTTGGATCATGACAGGTGGGATGCTGGTCCTTGTCTGTGGACTGTTCATTATTCAGATATTTCTGCACTCCAGGTATCTTGAACTAGGCCAATCCCAGTCCTACCGTAAAGTGAGGATACCTGCCATGAGAGGGGAAATCTTCGACCGGCATGGAGAGCCACTGGCGATGAATCTTCCCCGATATGATGTCACGCTTTCACTTGAAACGCTGCATTGGACCCGGGACGAAAATGGGGATAATTTGTTCAATCGGGAATACTCTCAAATCAAAGAACTCCACAAAGCCAAACTGATTGACGCCAATCGCTCTGAGTTAGGTCGGCTTGCCAGATACAATGCTGTCAGCAATCTGGTTTCCCAACTGGGAAGAATCGTCTCCAGAGAAATCGAGATCGAGCCGGATGATTTTCACGAACATTACTCTCAACATCTGGCAGCGCCGATGACGATTGCCCGTGCCTTGGATCCGGGAGAAGTGGCCCTGTTTGCTGAACATCCTGAAAAGCCGCTCGGGATGGAGATTGAAGCCAGACCCTATCGGGTTTATCCCAAAAAAGCTTTAGCTGCCCAAACCATTGGGTACGCCCAACGCAAGGAGGATCCACCGATGGGAAACTACAACGGTAAAACCGGGCTTGAGTCGTTTTACAATGACAAACTGGCAGGAGAAGACGGGTTAATGACCTTCATGGTGAATAATTTCCGCTACAGAATGCCAGAGAAAGATGTGGCAGTTGTATCAAGTATTCCCGGTCAAAGCATCTATCTTTCTCTTGATATTCATATTCAACAAGCCGTGGAATATGCGTTAACGGCATTTAGAAATGATACCCGAGGCGCTGCAGTGGTGATTGATGCGGATACAGGTGATGTTCTGGCGCTCGGATCCGTCCCTTCCTACGATTTGAATCAATGGTATCCCAGGATGAGTTATGAATTTTACAAAACCGTCTTACAGGATTCGATCAATACTCCCATGTTCAATCGAGCCATGAATGGCCGGTACACTCCAGGATCGATTTTTAAAATCCTGGTGGGGCTCGCATGCCTTCAAGAGGGGATTGACCCTTCTCAAAAAATCTACAATCCAGGAGCTTATCCCATTTCCGATCGCCACGACATTGATGATACAGCTCCGACCGGATATTATAACTTCAGAGATGCGTTTAAGTGGTCCAGTAACTACTATTTCATCCATTTCGGTTTAGAGATTGGTTTGGACCCGATACTGGAAGTCATCAGGCGTTTTGGATTGAAGGAGCCCAGATCGAGCAACAAGAATTGGTATCGGGGGGATATTGCCAATTTATCGATAGGGCAAGGGGCAATCACGGTCACTCCGCTGCAATTTGCGATGGCGACTGCTGCAATTGCTAACGGTGGAACACTTTATGAACCCAGGATTCTGATTCGGGAGAAATCGTGTGATCCGGAAATTCGGGACACCGAAAAATGGTATCCGCCTGTGGTAAAACATCATTTGCAATTGAATTCAAATCATTTAGCGGTCATAAGAGACGCGATGCTTGCCGACGTTGAAGATCGGGACGGTACCGGACGGCGAGCGAGTGTGCCAGGAATGAAAATTTTTGGTAAAACCGGCACAGCAGAAACTTACCGCCATGGCGCCAAGGACAAGAACACCTGGTTTGCTTCTTATGGACTCTACAAGGATCGCAAATATGCGGTAGTTGTTGTGGTGGAAGGTGGGAGATCCGGAGGCGAAACGTGCGCTCCAATTGCGAGGTTGATTTATCAGGAACTGATGAATCATGAAGCTCAGGAGCATTTCGGTAGCTGGTAGGGTATTGCTGGCTGGAAAAAAGATTTTGAGCCGTTGATTAGCTCAATCAATGGAATGCAGGCAACATTGAAACAGGAACAAGGTCCAAGACTGGACTGGCCATTGGCGGCAGCCTTGCTGGGTTTGATGATCATCGGGATGGCGTTCATCTACGATGTGACACAAGCGCAGGAAGGGGGACCGTCGTTTCATACCAAGCAAGGGGCCTGGTATTTGATTGGGCTGGTTGCAGCCGGAGCATTTTGTGTGGTGAATTATCGCTGGATAGCTCGCTGGTCAACCCTGGGCTATGCATTTGGACTTTTGCTGCTGATTATCACCCTGATACCAGGGATCGGTGTTGTGCGCGGAGGCGCGAGGCGCTGGATAGATCTGGGAGCATTTCTGTTACAACCCTCTGAATTTGTAAAAATTGCGTTTATTTTCGCGCTGGCTCATTTTTTGAGTCGGGCGCCTGAAGAGTTAAAAAACATTAAAAATTTCTGGCTCGCGCTTTTATTAGCCGGGCCACCGTTTCTTTTAGTTCTCGTCGAGCCTGATTTGGGCTCCTCGCTTGTATTCATCCCGGTCACACTGGGAATGATGTATGCGGCGGGTATTCCTGCCCGGTTTTTAAACCGGTTATTGGGATGGTCGGGGGCGCTCATTTTTTTGTTGCTGGCCGTGACTCTGTACGCCCCGGAATCCTGGAGGCGTTATGTGCCCATTCAGGACTATCAACGTCAGCGTTTGATGGTTTATTTCGGACGGGATTACACCGCTGATTTGCCGGAAACGGCAACCGAACGGGAACGCCAGAGAGCGCGACAACAGCAAAGTGATGATTCTTACAGTATCCGCCAGACACTAATATCGGTGGGGTCCGGCGGGTTTTGGGGTAAAGGCTGGGGTGAAGGAACTCAGAACACTCTGGGATTTCTCCCTCGCGGAGCCGCGCATAATGATTTCATTTTTTCGGTGATTGCTGAAGAAATCGGATTCCTGGGCGGCCTGGTGGTGCTCAGCCTTTATTCTTTACTTATTTATTCCGGAACGCGCATTGCCTGTCAGGCGCGGGACCGACTCGGAAGATTGATTGCCGTTGGAGTGACGATCATGTTTTTCAGCCACGTATTTGTGAATATCGGGATGAATGTACGCCTGATGCCAATCACTGGGCTGCCATTGCCTTTACTCAGTTATGGAGGATCTTCCGTTATCAGTTCCCTGCTTGCAGCTGGCGCGCTGCAAAATGTCTCTATCCATCGAAGAGACTAAACGATGCAAAAAATTGCTGAACTTTTAACGGACAAATGAGCGAACGAAACCAATTTCGCCGCGGCAAAGGGGGACAACGATACCGTCCCAGCGGCGGCGCCAGAAATCGCGACAAGACCGGGCGATCCAATAAAGGCGCCCGGAAACTGATCAAGATCGATGATCCAGAGGATGAAGTGTTTTTCTCCCAGCCGCACGAGAAAGAAATTGAAACTGCCAGAAATCGAGCTGCCGGACTGGACAAGGACGGGACACCTTTGGGAAGCGGCTCTAACAAGAATAACAACAGTTCATCCAAAAGAAATGACCGTTATTCAAACAATAATAAAGGTGGGCGACGAAATAACAGGAACAATGACAAGGACAAGGACAAAGATCGCTCATCCAGTCAGGACCAATTCAGCCCGGTTCCGATTGCTGATTTAAAGGAAGAAGGGTTAGTAGGCAACATCCGTGCTGCCGCCGGAAAAATGTTTCAAACCGTGCGCAAGATTATCAAACCGGAAAAAAGGCCTCATAAGGAAATCATCATTAACCAGGAATCTCTCGAGACTCGGATTGCCATTCTCGAAGAAGGACGCCTGGAGGAGTTCAATATCGAACGAGCAGAGGACGATCGTCTGGCGCACAGCATTTTTAAGGGCAAGGTCAAAAATCTGGAGGATGGTCTGAAAGCGGCCTTCGTCGATATTGGCTTTGAAAAAAATGCGTTTCTGCACTACTGGGATATCGTCCCGAATTCTTTCGATAAGGACAACATCGAGATTGTTGAGCGGAACAATAAAAAGAAAAAGGAACGTCCAAAAATCACCCAGAAGGACATCCCCAGGATTTATCCGCCCAATACTCCAATCGTAGTCCAGGTCACCAAAGGCCCTATCGGCAGTAAAGGTCCGCGTGGCACCAACAACCTGGCGATTCCAGGTCGATTTCTGGTGCTGTTGCCCAATTCGGACCAATGCGGTATTTCCAGAAAAATTGACAACCCGGCAGAGCGCACTCGCCTCAAGAAAATACTGAAAAAACTGACTATACCGGACGGTATGGGAGTGATTATCCGTACGGCTGGTGAAGGAGCGCGCGCGCGGTATTTTGTCCGCGATTTGGCCATTCTTGTGGAAGAATGGCAGGAGATTGAAAAGAAAATCCGTGGAGAAAACGCACCCTGCTGCGTGTATCAGGAACCTCGCCTGGCTCAACGAACCTCCCGTGACTTCCTCACTGAAGAAGTGGAACGGATCGTTGTTGATGACAAAGGATTGTACGAAGAAATGCGCTCATCCATTACTCGCATTTCTCAAAGATCTGCCGAAAAGGTAAAATACTACCCGGATAGTCAGTCGATCTTTGACCGTTTCAATATCACGCGGCAGTTGGAGACAACATTCTCACGGCAGGTTCCATTGAAAAGTGGGGGATATTTAGTGATTGATGAGACGGAAGCCCTGGTTGCAATCGATGTCAACACCGGACGTCACAAGCCGAATGACCAGGAATCAACGATCAAGAAAGTGAATATGGAAGCCGCTGAAGAAGTTTGCCGACAACTTCGCCTTCGCAACATTGGTGGCCTGCTGATCATTGATTTTATCGACATGAAACTTCGCCGTGATCGTCAGGATGTCTACCATAAGGTGAGGGATTGCCTGAAACGTGACAAAGCAAAGACGCATGTCCTCCCTATATCAGAATTAGGGCTGATGGAAATGACTCGTCAGCGACATTCCGAAAGTGTGAGAGCCTCGGTTTACGATGACTGCACTTTCTGCAAAGGGCGCGGGAAAATGAAGAGCCCGCTGACGATGAGCGTTGAAATACAACGTAAACTCAGCGAAATTCTGAAAAAACGGGACCGCGATGATTCTGATTTTCAACTGCGCATTATTGTTCCGACTCCTGTGTTAGAGCGGTTAAAAGGCGAGGATGAACACCTGTTGATTGAGATGGAGAAAAAATACTATGGCAAACTCAGTTTCAGAGAAGATCCAACCTTTCATTCGGAGCAATACAAAATTATCAACGTCGAGACAAATCAGGAAATTTTCTCATCCAACTAGGGTGGGGTTGGCTAGCTGGGCTTGATCCAATCCCGGAAAATTTTACTCAACGCCGGAAACGATCTGCATTCTTATTGATCTTTCCGGCTTTTTTTATATTCTTTTTACACATTCATGACCGGGAGCCCATACCATGCCCTATTCAGCAGAAATAAGCCGCGCAAATCCAAGTTGCTTCGTTTTTCTCATCGATCAGTCAGGGTCCATGGAGGATCCAATTGGCTCTACCAACAAGCGGAAATCAGACAGTGTGGCCGATGCAATCAATCGGCTGCTCCAGAATTTGATCATCAAATGTGCCCGAGGTGATGGCGTTCGAGATTTTTATGAAGTAGCTGTTATTGGTTACGGAGCCAATGTTGGCTCAGCTTTTAGCGGTCAGCTTGCCGGGCGGGAACTGGTCCCGCTGAGTGATCTTGCAAATTTTCCTGCGAGGATCGAAGAAAGGGTCAAGAAAGTTGATGATGGGGCAGGTGGATTCCTGGAGCAGAAAATCAAATTTCCTATTTGGTTTGAGCCTACGTCCGGAGGAGCGACTCCAATGGGGCAGGCTTTAAGACTGGCTCACACCTGGCTGATGCAATGGGTTAAAGATCGGCCCAAGTCATTTCCTCCAATTGTCATCAATATCACAGATGGTGAAGCGACAGACACAGGCCCTGAACCACAGGCTGAGGATATCATGGCTTTGGAAACCGCAGATGGCGCGGCGCTCTTGCTGAATTGTCACATTTCTGATCGGGAAGCTGATGCGGTCGTGTTTCCTGATTCAGAAGCGGGCTTACCTGATGATTTTGCTCGCCAACTCTTTAATGTTTCCAGTGTTATGCCGCCTTCTTTAAGAGAGTTGGCAAGAAGTGAAGGATTTCGACTGGGGCCGGACTCCAGAGGGTTTGCCTTCAACGCAGATTTGGTTGAACTGATCCGTTTTCTGGATATTGGAACTCGCTCCGGTGGTGGGATGCGCTGATTATTCTGAGGATCCTGTTATAATTTAATGCCCGGATCCAACTATTATTCCGGGTGGGGATTTGAGTGGAAATGGCCTGGAAGAATATTTTCAAATCGCTCAAGAAGCACGAAATTCCGGATTCAGACAATCCTGAAATTTCCAATGAAAATACTTCTCGCAAGCAATCCTCCGGCCCCGAAGAGTCTCCGGTAGCAGGCGCTTCATCAGTCCATGCCAACGTCAGATCATTTGTCCTTCAAAAAGAAGGGAATTCAGTTGAAGAATGTGAAGATACCATCGATTTCTCTTTGGAATCCCGCAGATTTGCTGTTTCTGATGGAGCTACTGAATCTGTTTTCTCGGACTTTTGGTCGCAGAACCTGGTGCGCCAATTTCTGAGTGGCTCTGAATTTCCAACCGCAGATAATTTTCAGGATTGGCTGGTTCCGGTTCAGGAAGAATGGAAAAACCAGATTGATTGGGATAATTTACCCTGGTTCACTGAACAGAAAATAAAGTACGGCGCTTATGCCGCCTTTGCCGGTATTGAATTTTCCTCGCGAACTCAGCTGGATGAAGGCAGGGAATCTCTTTTCTTTAAGGCGGTTGCTGTCGGTGATTGTTGCATGTTTCAGATCCGAGATGACTCATTGATCCACTCATTCCCGATCAAAGACTCTCACGCTTTCGACAACCAACCCCATCTACTGTCCAGTTCGCCTGGAGGAAATCCGCATCTGCAAAATCAGGTTTTTAATCTGTCAGGAAATTGTCTGCCTGGAGATAAATTTATTTTGGCTAGTGACGCCATGGCCTGTTGGTTCTTATCCCAGTTTGAAGCTGGTGAGCGACCTTGGGAGACTTTGGAATTTCTCAATGAACAAATCGATTTCGAAGTTTTTGTTATGACTCAACGACATGAGGGATGGTTGAAAAACGACGACACCGCTTTAATGATACTCAGCTGGGATTTCCATCAAGGATCGAACTCAGACTCCAATAACAAACCTTCGAATTCAACTGATCCAGGATTAATGTCATGAAGTGGCCCACGCATGCCGATTATCAGGAAACGATTCAGAATCCCTCATTTTGCTTGAAGGACCCTGAACTCAAATCCGCAACCGTGGCCTGCAACATGCTGGGTCTGCCCAAGGTCATGTCCGGGAATTTCGCCAGTGTGTATGAACTCAGTCATAATGATGTGCGCTGGGCGGTTCGTTGTTTTGTTCGACAAGTTCCCAACCAACACAAACACTACGCGCTCCTGAGTCAACACCTGGGAAGTATCCGTCCAGAATGCCTGGTCGGCTTTGAGTACATCCTCGAAGGTATTCAGCTCCATGGTCGATGGTATCCCATCGTGAAAATGGATTGGGTTAAAGGCGATCCACTAAATGTATTTCTGGAAGATTACCATGAGGATCCAGACCTGCTCCTGAATATGGCTCAATCCTTTCGGGAGTTGGTTAATAGTTTAATCATTCACCAAATTGCACACGGGGACCTCCAACATGGAAATATCATGGTCACCCCCGACAAAGAACTCAAGCTGGTGGATTACGACGGAATGTATGTCCCCCCTTTGGGACAGATCCAGAGCCCTGAACTCGGTCACGCCAACTATCAGCACCCTAAAAGAACTCCGCACTTTTACAATTCTACACTGGATCGGTTTTCAGCTCTGGTGGTTTACACTTCCTTGCGAGCGCTCGCAGCAGATGCAGGGTTGTGGTCCACTTTTTATTGTGGAGAAAATCTCCTGTTCACGGCGGAAGATTTTAAGAATCCAGATGATTCGAATGTTTTCAAAGCGTTGCTCAATAGTCCGGATCCGTCAGTCAGTAAGTTGACACAACTTTTAAGGCGGAGCTGTCTGGGAAACATCACCGAGGTGGCTGAATTTGAACTCATGGTGAATGCTGCTCTGAGTTCCAGCCCACTGCCTGAAAGTCTGTTGAGAACACCTGAACCAGCGAAAGCTCCGATAGATCGCAGCTCGGTGTGGTGGGATGAAGGGAACTCAGAACAAGATAATCAGGAGCAGCCTGAAAATGAAACTGCCAATCAAAATTTATCACCACGCACAGGAGACACGGGAATTGTAGTTAGAGACTGGACACAGCCTGCGCCGTTAGCAGATGAGTCTTCTGCTGACAATGAGAACAACGAAACTGATATCCCTGACGAGTCAGAAGCCAGGGAAGACGAATCTGAGACCAGTCCAATTCTGTGGGTTGCGCTTTCTCTGGCTGCGGCAGGAATCTCATTCATACCTGGGCTGCATTTAATCGTTGGCGTCATAGGAATACTTATTGGAATTTTTTCGTGGTCCAAAATTCCGAAATCAATATTGACGCATCGAGCCATGATAGGTGCGGCCATTGCTCTCAGCTGCCTGATGGTCGTTTACGGGGGTCTTCTACTTTCGTCTAAAACCTCTGAGAACCAAAGTTCACAGACCAGCGAAGCCACAAATGACGATGACGAAGATCGAGACTCAAACGAGGCTGAAAAATCTGTGAAACCTGACCGCGATACGGCATCCACAATGGAATCCAGCGCGGCGGCATCATCCGAAGAACAAACTAAACCCAACACATCCCTGGGGGCTCCCGCCGAATTTTCTTTAACAGAAACCATAGCATCTGGTGTGGGTGAGATTTGGAGTATTCGATTATCGACGAAGGAAGAAAGAATCGCTTTGGGTGGTGATTCTGGAGAGGTGGTTGTTTGGACGTGGCCTGGAAGAGAACTCCAGCATACATTTTCTGCTCATGAGGATGGGGTCGTTGACCTGGCGTTTACACCGGATGAAAGATTATTGGTAACAGCAGGCAAAGATAAGAAAGTTCGTTTCTGGAATCTGCGTACAGGTTCAATGGAGAAAGAACATATCGACTATGACTGGGCATTCTTCCCAACGCGCCTGGCTGCCGATGCAAGATTGATGGTCACCAGCGCCCAGACCCGATCTAAAGCCAACATTTTTGAGCCCACTTCAAAATTCTTGATTCGTGAAATCCCCAAACATTCCAGCTGGATTTCAACACTGGAACTTTCACAGAATGCGGAATGGATCATTACCATCAGCGGCGACGACTCGATTCGCGCCATCAAAACCAAAACGGGCGATATAGAACAATTATGGATCGGGGATCGGCGAGAGGAGGCAGTTGCGATTGCTCCAGATGCGACACATGTCGTTTTTGGAAATAGTGACCATCAACTTGAAGCGCGCAGCCTGAGAACCGGTCAGCTAATGAGAAAGTATTCCCGGCATTTAGCTCCGATTAAACTCGCTCGGTTCTCGCCTAAGGGAAGATTCCTGGCCTCTGCGGGTAAGGATCAAGTAATCCGAATATGGGATTTAAATCTGAATCAATCCGGACAGACATTAAGTGGAAATGCAGGGGAATTATTGGCCTTGGAATTCACACTAGACGAGCAAAGCTTGATTGCCGGAGGTCAAGATGGGAAACTTAGAGTGTGGGAAATGAAGCGTTAATTACACTTTGGTTCCGGATCCGAGCGGCGTTTCAGATTCGGTTTCTGTATCCTGTCCTCCTACTGTTTGCGTGCAACTGCGCCACTCCTCCTCCTGAGGAAATCGCGAACCGTCTTTCTACCTCTACCAGCGAGTCAGCTGTCCGGGATTTCAAAGAAATTTTAAAGTATCTGGATCGTCATCCCACTGATCCAGATAAACGTGTTTCATATATTCAGGCGCTCGAAAAACTAAATCTGAAATTTAGTCTTCGCTCAGAATCTCCGGAACTCTTCCAAAATTGGCTGCAAGCCCTCAAGCGGCAAGCTCAGGCGGGTCCACGTCATCTAAAATCCAATCAGGCTGCTATCCGAGTCATGGCCAAATTGAATGATCCACAGCTTTGGCCCCATATTGAAAACCAAACCAGTTCGGGAGATTTGTCAATTCTGGCTGCAGCTCTAACTGGTTGGATGCAAGTGGATTCTTCCTCAAGTCTCAACCAACTCCCTCGTCAACAAATTCTTGAAATCTATGCTAAAAGACTCAACGCGAGCCCGGATGTGATCAGTTCCTTGAAATCACTCCCACCTCAACGCAATCCCGCTCATTTGGCGCTCGCTCTTGAAAGCCTTTGGTACAAGAATCTGGAATCTGTGAAATCAGACTGGGTGAACTTCACTGCCAACCAATTGACAGATGCAGGACAAGTCCGCTTACTCGATTGGTTTGAACGTTGGATCAGAAACAAAGCAATTGTCATCGCTCAATCCAATCCATCCCCAGCAGGAAATTTTGCTGAAGAATCAGCTGATGCGTTTAATGAAATTTTTCAAATCCTTCAACAGGTATCAATGGAGATCGATACCCATCCGGAAAGCGCCAGCAAAGCGAAAACCATTCTCGCAAACTCGGCGCCCTTCCATCTGGTTCCCAAACTGATCCAACTCATTCTGGACGCTTCACAATCTGACGCTGGCTCTGGTACAGACATCGCTGCCATAGGAAATCTTCAGTCGAATCTTGGATCTTTGGCGCTCATCACCCGGAGTATATACAAGTCGCAACCCAATCTGCATCATCTCGTTGAGTCAGGTTGGTTGCAGTGGAACAACAAATGGATTTTTATCTCTCCACAAAGCTGGAACAGATACCCGGAACTACTTGAACAAGTCCCGGGTATTATCACTTCCAATCTTTTTGAGATCCCGGTTGCTTTGATGGAAGAAACACTACTGTTCGCTGAAAAACTGGATCGAACCCATGTGGCAAACGTTTATCATGTCATTGCTCCAGTCAACTTCCAGGAAGGCACCCGCATTCAAAAAGCCAGGAGCATCTCATTGGTTAGATCTATCGGACGTTGGCTCCAGACCGCGAGACCAGAAGAGGATACGTGGTCGGTGATTGAAAGTTTAGCCAACTTTATCTGGAGTCCGGACCCTGAAGTTTGGGATTGGATTGCGAGATATCTGTTGGAAGAGTACCCAGAAAAACTGGCATTGGCAACGGAGTCCCGTCTGGAATACAGCGTGGATCGAGAATCTTCGTCTCACCTTCAGGCTTTACTGGATTTTTATTGGAGAAGTTGTCAGTCACGAATTGATCAACCTGAAACCGGGAATATTCCTGGCTCGAACAAATGGGTGACACGAGCAGGGTATCGATATCGTCCTGACCTGATTTTGAAATGCTTTGCTC